>JAJFFI010000377.1 GCA_021776755.1 Alphaproteobacteria bacterium
CGGCCGCCAGCCCTTCGCGCGGGCCGCGTTCTTGTCGAGATAGCAGTCCGGCAGCTGGCCCGTCTGATGAACCTGCCAGAGCGTCCCGATGGTCGCGTAGAGATATTCGAACTTGTGCTGCTTCACGAAAGGCTTCAACGCGGCGCGCGCCTGGGGCGGCACATTGACGTCCGCGCCGCAAACGCCGAAGCCCGAATCGAAGGATTTCTGCAGCCCGGTCGCGAGCGCCACCAGGACCACGCCCAGCAGCATCCAGCGCATGATCCCGCTGGCAAGCGGCTTTTGCTGGCGTTGCATTTTGCTCATCTGTCCGCTGGGCACTATTGTTTCGAAATTGTCATGTAAGAATGGACATAGTCCATCGCGTGCCCCTCCGGGCTCTCGCACACGATGTCGACATAGGCTTGGTAGTAGGCGTCGGTGATCGCCTGGGCTGCTTCCGCGCCCCGGCCCGGCACCAGCGCCCCGCGAAATGTGCTTTCGGTCCAGGACCGGAGCGTCGGGACATAGGCCGGCGCGAATTTCGCGGCGTCGCCGTGTTTCAGGAAATCTTCCCGGAACGGGCATTTCACGACCCGCGTCTCGATATGCTCGAGCCGCAGGCCCGCCTTGTGGACCGGGCTCGACGTGTCCTCAAGGGGCGCACGGAACTCGTCCACCGTGTTGTAGTACTGGGGCAGCGTCATCTCCTCGAACTCGGCCGCCGTGATCGTGCCCTCGTCGACAAAGCGCTGCCAGAGTGCGGCGAAGGTATCGAACATCGAAATGCCGCCCGTGTTGCCGAGATAGCGCCCTTCCTCGTCGATCCCGAAATTGCAGAACACCAGCCGACCGCCGGGTTTCAGTTCGCGTGCCCGGTGCAGCAAAATCGTCTCCCAGTCGCGCCGGCCTTGCTCGGTGAACATCTCCCGCGCCTTGCCGGTGGCCCCCGTCATGTGGACGTGATCCGGAATGTTGCAGGGCTTGCCGTTCATCCAGTGCATGGCGGTCGCCGAGAAGCCGAAGTCCAGTTCTCCCGCCGGCACGATCTGGCGGTAGAACCCGATCGGGCTCATCGAGACATAGAGCTCGTCGATTTTCGGCAGCGGACTGCTTTCGGCCAGCACATTCGCGACGATGGCGTTGTAGTCGTTGCCGGCCTGGTCGGTGTAGATCAGGAAAATCCCGCGCCCGGGTGCTGCCTTCCGCACCCGCGCCATCGCCGTGCCCATCATGTCGAGCGAGGTTCCGGCGTCCGCCGTGCCCATGTCGGTGATCAGGAAGGCGCCCTTTCCTTTCGCAAGTTCCATCGCATCGAGCGCGTCCATGACCAGCTCGGAGGCGCCGTCGATGACGTGTTTGGCCCCGATCGTCGCCAGCGAATAGCCGCCCCGCATCGCCACATTGTCGGCTTCAGCCCGTCCCGCCATGCCACTCTCTCCTCACCCGGTTCACGTTGTTGTTTGCAGACGAATACTGCCCCGGACGAAAACACAGGTCCACTGCGGAGGTAAACTCCGCATGCGCTTGCCACGCACCCACGCGGCATCTGTGTCTCTGCGGTGAAATCCCGGTCAGTTCCCGCGCCGCGCCAGTGCCAGTCCGATGCCGGTGCCAACCAGCAGCGTCCCGGTGATGCCGCTCCGCACCCGCGCGCGCGCGCCGCCCGCGAGCCAGGGCCGCATCCGCCCGGCCAGCAGCGCGTAGGCCCCGTCGAGCAGGACTGCGAGCACAACGAACGCCAGGCTCATCGCCGCCAGCTGCGGGCCCGCCGCCAGCGCCGGATCGAGAAACTGCGGGAAAAACGCGAGGTAGAAGACGATGGCCTTCGGATTGGTCACGGCAATCAGAAACCCCTGCAGGAACACGCCGCGGCGGGACGGCGCCGCGTCAAGCTGCTCCACCGCCGGAGCCTCGGCCGCAAAGACCGCCCGAAAATGCGTCACTCCCAGCCAGACCAGATAGGCGACGCCGATCCAGCGCACCCATTCGAAGATATCGGCCATCAGCGCCAGCATGGTGGAGAGCCCTAGCGCTCCCGCCGTCACCAGGACCGCGTTGCCGGTACTCGACCCCGCGACCGTCATCACGCCCGTGCGGGTGCCGTGCGCCAGCGAGTTTGCAATCACCAGGGTGACGACGGGGCCGGGGATCATGATCATGATCGCGGTCGCCAGCAGATAGGCGGCGAAGAGTTCAGGGTTCACGGGCATGAAAAACGCTCCATATGGGTCAGGCGTGAATTGAATGCAGGAGCACCGCCGCATGACAAGTGAGAAATCGAAAAGCCCGAAAACCCACCGCTACACCGCGACCCTCGTCTGGACGGGCGCGGCGGACGGCCCGGCGAAAGACTACGAGAGCTATTCGCGTGCGACGGAAATTCGCGCCGAGGGCAAGCCGCCGGTCCTGGCCTCCGCCGACCCTGCATTCAAGGGCGAAGCTACGCGCTGGAACCCCGAGGACATGCTGGTCGGCGCGCTCGCGAACTGCCACATGCTCTGGTACCTGCATCTGGCAACCGTGAAGGGCGTTGTGGTGACGGCCTATGAAGACACCGCCGAGGGCGTGATGGTGGAAGAGCCCCGCAACGGCCGCTTCACCGAGGTAACGCTCCGCCCCAAGGTCACGATCACCGCCGACAGCGACCCGGCAGTCGCTGAAAAGCTGCACGAGCGGGCGCACGCCGAATGCTTCATCGCCAACTCGATGAACTTCCCGGTGAAATGCACGCCGGAGATTGTGGTGGCGGAGGGCTGAACCAGACCGTCATTTCGACCGCCGGACTTCGTCCTCTGTCGAAAGGGCGGGATTGATCAGTCGGGTTCGACCGCACTCCCGATCGCAATCTCAT
>JAJFFI010000378.1 GCA_021776755.1 Alphaproteobacteria bacterium
ATAGTAAGTCCTCAAAGCGGGTACAGGCGGTACGGCAGGGACTTTAGCATATGGTTGCGATGATCGACCCCTTCGGTCGAGAGGTCTCCTATCTCCGGGTTTAGGTGACGTACCGCTGCGATTTCCGCTGCGTCTACTGCATGTCCGAAGACATGACGTTCCTGCCCAAGGCCGACGTCCTCTCGCTGGAGGAACTCGACCGGCTGACCTCGGCCTTCGTCGAACTCGGCGTCCGCAAGCTGCGGCTGACTGGCGGTGAACCGCTGGTCCGGCGCAACATCATGAGGCTGATCCGCCAGATGGGCCGCCATCTCGACACCGGCGCGCTCGACGAACTGACGATCACGACCAACGGCAGCCAACTGCCGAAATACGCGTATGAGCTCTATGCAGCCGGGGTGCGCCGTATCAATGTCTCGCTCGACACGCTGGATCCCGCGAAGTTCACCGCGATCACCCGCTGGGGCAAACTCGAGAAAGTGATGAACGGCCTCGAGGCCGCCAAGCGCGCAGGGCTCAAGGTCAAGATCAATGCGGTGGCGCTCAAGGGCGTGAACGACGACGAATTCCATCACCTCGTCCGCTGGGCGGGCGACGAGGGATTCGATATCACCTTTATCGAGGTCATGCCGATGGGCGACATCGGCGGCGAGGAGCGCCTCGACCAGTATCTGCCGCTCTCGATGGTCCGCGCGCGGCTTCGCGAGAAATGGACGCTCACCGAGAGCAATCACGTGACCGGCGGTCCCGCGCGCTATTTCGACGTCAAGGAGACCGGCGGACGCATCGGCTTCATCACGCCGATGACCCATAACTTCTGCGAACTCTGCAACCGGGTCCGGCTCACCTGCACCGGCACGCTCTTCATGTGCCTCGGCCAGGAAGACGCCGCCGATCTCCGCGCGCCTCTACGGGCAAGTGAGAGCGACGAGGCCGTTGTGGCGGCGATCCGCGAGGCGATCACCCGCAAGCCCAAGGGCCACGACTTCGTCATGGACCGCCGCAACCTGACCCCGGGCGTCTCGCGCCACATGAGCGTCACCGGCGGCTGACCGGCGCCCCGTGGTGCCGCGTTTCCCACGATTTCTGCTGCTGCCAATTTTGGCGGCACCCCTGTTTTCCAGCCACGCGGCGGCATCCGGCGCCGATATTCTCCGCGCGTTCGCGCCGCACCTCTGCAAGAAAGAAAATCCCGGCAAGCTGGATTTCGCATCCACCGCACCCGGTGCGAAAGTCATCACGAACGAGCCCATCGTGTTCCGTGGCCAGACAATCGGCTGGCGCGCGGTTCTGCGGTTCGAGGACAAGAGCGAGATCGAGGCGACGCGCATCGCGCCGGGCGGACAGCTTCGCCGCTTCATGGTCGAATATTCCTCTCCTGCGGCGAAGCCCGATCTCCCTGCCCTCCCCGCGCTGCTCGCGATCGTCGGTCCCGATTGCCAGATCGCCCACGGCCGGTCGCTCAAGCGCAACAAGACCGGTACACCGCTCTCCGTGTCCCTGCTCGACAACGACCTGAAACCGGTTGGCCGCACCGAGCCGCTCGATGCGCCTGTCCCGGCCGGCAAGGATCCCGGCGGCGTGCTGGTGGCGCTGGTGGACAGCGGCGTGAACTACCGGCTGCCGCAAATTGCTGCGCGGCTTGCGCGCGGAGCCAACGGCAACATTCTCGGATACGACTACTGGGACGGCGATCCCCGGCCGTTCGACGCCGACACCTCCCGCTCGCCGTTCATGCCCTTCCGTCACGGAACGCGGGTCGCCAGCGTCGTCGTTCGCGAAGCGCCGGGTGCCCGCATTGTGCCCTACCGCTATCCGCGCCACGACATGCGGAAATACACAGACTTGGTCGAAGCCGCCGACAAGGCCGGGGTCCGCATCGTGGCGATGGCGCTCGGCGGCCGGAACCGCGACCATTTTGCCGCCTTCGAAGAAGCTGCCAGGGCGCGGCCGCACATGCTCTTTATCGTGTCCGCTGGCAACAACGGGGCGGACATCGACACCCGGCCGATCTACCCGGCCGCCCTCGACCTCGCAAACATTCTGACCGTCACGTCATCCACCGCCGACGGGACGCTTGGGCGCGGATCGAACTTTGGCGTCGAGGCCGTGGACATCATGGTGCCTGCCGAGCGCGTGCCGGTCCTCCGGTTCGACGGGACCGAAGCCTATGCTGGCGGCACCAGCTTTGCCGTGCCCCGGGTCGCGGCCCTTGCGGCCAGGTTGCTAGCCCAAAATCCGGAGTGGAAAGCGCCAGATTTGAAAGCTGCAATCCTGGCCCGCGCCGAACCGTCGCCAAAACAGTCAAAGCCAGTCACCCGGCACGGCTGGATCGCCACGCCTTCAACCGACTGAGGTTTCTCATGGTCGTGCAGTACGGACAATCTTCGGAGCCGCTTTCGGCGGACCTCGCGAATTTCTACAGCGACACCAAGACGCGCCCGTCCCGTGCGATGCGCGAAGCGGCGCTCCGTGCCGAGGTCGGTGACGAACAGGCCAGCGAGGACCCGACTACCCTTGAACTCAACCGCCGGGTCGCGAGCCTGCTCGGCAAGGAAGCCGCGATCTTCATGGCCACCGGCACGATGTGCAACGAGGTTGCGCTCTACATCCTGGGCGGGCGCGGCGGCGAAGTGGTGTGCGAAACGACCTGCCATATCGCCAACTTCGAAGGCGGCGGACCCGGCGCCATCGCGGGGTCGATGCTGCGGATCGTCGAAGGCGACCGCGGAATCTTCACAGCCGATCAGACCCGCGCCGCCGTCCGCCCCAAGGGCACGATCCATTTTCCGGAGACCAGCCTCGTCTGGGTCGAGCAGACCGCGAACATGGGCGGCGGAGCGATCTGGCCGCTTGAGGACCTGAATGCGGTCGCTGCTGCCGCGAAAGAGGCCGGCCTGGCCACGCATATGGACGGCGCGCGGCTGCTGAACGCCGTTGCCGCGACGGGAATTTCAGCGAAGGATTACGCCGCCGGCTACGACTCGGTCTGGATTGACTTCACAAAGGGTCTCGGCTGTCCGATGGGGGCCGCGATTGCGGGCTCCGCCGACTATATCCAGAAGATATGGCGCGTCCGGCAAATGCTGGGCGGCGGGCTCCGGCAGTCGGGCTTCATGGCGGCGACCTGTCTCTACGCGCTCGACCACAATATCGAGCGGCTTGCCGAGGACAATGCGCTCGCCGCGGAAATCGGGCGCGCCATCGCGCAGATGCCGCAAGTCGCGAACATCCTGCCGGTCGACAGCAATATCGTTATTTTCGACATAGCTGAGGACGGTCCCGCAGCCGGCGACATCGTCGAGGGCGCGCTCGCCGACGGTTGCGTCATAGGGGCGCTCGGCGGCCAGCGCATCCGCATCGTGACGCATCTCGATGTTTCGAAATCCGATGGTGAATCCTTGATCGCGGCGCTGCGGAAACGGCTTGGCTAGCACGTTATTTGGCGAGCGTGACCGGTATGTCTTGTGTCTTTCCGTCTCGTCGGACTGTCAGTGTGACCGCTTCCCCCGCGCGCTTCATGTGAATGGCGACGAAGGCGCCGACAGCTTTCCGGACCGGCCTGCCGTCGATCGCGAGCAGTAGATCGTCAGCAAGCACACCGGCAACGGAGGCGGGCCCGTCGGGGTCGACTTTCGCAACGCGCACCCCGGCCTCAGTCGCGCGTTCCGCCTTGGTCAGGTTGCGCACCTGCAGGCCGGCATAGCCCCGGAGGACCTTTCCGTGATCCCGGAGATCGTCCGTGATGCGCAGGACAAATGGAAGTTGCGCGGCAAAGTTCACGCCGAGGTCCCCGTCCCGCCCCTTGGTGAAAATCGCAGCCAGAATTCCGACGAGCCGTCCCTCGCCGTCAATCAGCGCCCCGCCCGAACTT
>JAJFFI010000379.1 GCA_021776755.1 Alphaproteobacteria bacterium
TCGATTTCGGCTGCATCCGGGTCTTCCCGCCGAGTTTCGTGAAGGGCGTGATCGACCTCTACCAGGCAATCCGCGACGGCAATGAAGAGCTCGCGGTCGAGGCCTACCGCATCTGGGGTTTCGACCGTCTCGACAAGGAAACAATCGCGGTGCTGAACCAGTGGGCCGAGTTCGTCTACGCGCCGCTGTTGGAAGACCGCACCCGGGCGATCGAGGAGACCAACGCCGGCGTCTATGGCGCGGAGGTCGCCTCCAAGGTCCACCGCGATCTCCGCGAGATCGGCGGCGTCACCCCGCCCCGCGAGTTCGTGCTGATGGACCGCGCCGCGATCGGCCTCGGCTCGGTGTTTCTCCACCTCAAGGCCGAGATCAACTGGCACCGCCTGTTCCACGACCTGATCGACGGCTTCGACCTCAAGGCGCTCGAAAAACGCCAGGCGACCGCGCTGAAGACAGCGAAGGTGCCGGCGGCCGACTGAACCGGCGGCATGGTTGATACGGACAGGGATCAGCCATTTCGGGCCAATCCCCCATTACTTTGCGAACTGCCGACGCAACTCTTTGAGCTTCTTTTTCGCCGCGTCGCCATCGATGTCCTTGATACCGTTTGCCTCAATCCATTCCTCTGCGCGCCGGGCGACTTCGGTCAAGGCCGGGGCATCGTAGGGAGAGTCGTACTTCCTGACGATTGCAGTGCTGGGGCCGGCATTGAATTCCCCGGTGACCAGGACGCTGAGCAATGTCCATTTCAGAACCTCGATTCGGAAGTCCCGGGCCTGTGCCGCGTTTCCCCGATGATGCGCATATCCGGCATCCAGCTCACGAATTTGCGCGAGGGAGTGAAAGGCCCCGGCATTCCTTTGTGCAGCAGCTTTCTCAAGCCAGGCGAGGCCCGTTTCATGTCCCGGTTGCCCAAGTCTGTTTGACATCGCCATCTGGGAGCCCAGCATGGTCTGACCAACGGCATTTCCGGCCTCAGCGGCAGCGGTCAATAGCTTTGTTGAGCGTTTGCGGTCCGCGTCCGTGACGCCATGTCCAACGACCAGCAAGATTCCCAACTGGGCCTGGGCCGGGACATGACCCTGATCAGCCGCGCGACCGAGCCAGCGGACCGCCTCCACTTTCTCACCGGATGTGTCGTCGGAGCCCGTCCATCGTCCCTGATAGGTGATACCCACGAGGTATTGCGCTTTCACGCTGCCGGACTTGGCATGCGGCAGGAGAATTGCCAGCGCACGGTCCTTGTCGCCGTTTTCAATCGCTGCCTCGCCGGCCGCTATGTCGGTGCCTGAACCGCAGCCGCCGAGCATGAGCAATGTGCCGAGGGCGAACACAAATACAAACCTGGGTCTACGCAACACCTTTTGGCTCATCAGTGTCTCCTTGCCGGGCACCATGCAAATTTCCTTAAGATTACCGCCGTCGACCTTTCCTGCGTCCAATAAGGCGGTCAAACGCTTCAATAGCCAGATCAAGGATCCGGACAATATCAGCGCCATCTGACGTCGAACCGGATGCAGGCGGCGCGCCGGCTCCCTGGCTTCCAGGCTGACTGGAGCGCGCTTTGCCTCTGGTCATGCTGGACCAGTCCTCAAGCCCAAGGGCGCGGACCCGATCCGGTGTCAGCCGGTACATTCCAGCATGTTTCGCCCTTAATTGCCTGTGCGATTTCGGATCCACCAATATCTCGGCGTTGCCAAACCAATTGCCGTTTCGGTCCTTGCGCATGACCACGACAAAGCCTTCATCGGGTGCTGCCCCTGAGAGCGACGCACGACTATTTTTCTCATTGTCCAGCGGCAAGTCATGTGTCCGCCGGACAAGTGCCAGGTCATCCTTGATCACTGCTTTTGTCCCGCCGACCGTGAGCGGACGTGCGCCGGTCCTGGACAGGGGAAGATACAAGCGGCCATCCGAATACCGCATAATCCTCGCAACATTCTTTGGCTGAGGCGGCGGAAGATTAGGTGGTGGCGGCGGATTCGATTGTGCGATTTCCGCATCCGGTTCCCTGCTGCCCACAGGCTTCGTTTTCGTGGCTATTTTTCCGGATATTTGCTCGCCGGTTGTTGACCCGCTACCGCTCAACTGCACCCGCAACGCCGTCGCCGTCGGCCCGCCGTCACAAATCTGGCGGGCCAGCACCGAATGAGCGGCACCGGAATGATAAGCTTTGATAAGATTTCGCGCGGAATCGGAGACCCGGCGGCAGGCCGGGCGCGCAGGCGGGCGCGGAGGCGGGCGCGGAGGCGGGCGCTATTTCCGGTCGGCGACCTTGCCGGTGTCCAGCAGTTCGCCGATCTGGGCTGCCTTGACCGCCCAGCCCTTGGTGTAACCCGCGATCATCTCCTCCGGCCGGTCGCCGGTGTGGCGGAGCTTGAGGCGGGTGCCGTTGCCCTCGGCGGCGAGATCGATCTCGACCCGGGTCGGCGCACCGAATTCCGGGCTGCCCCAGGACCAGACCATGCGGTGGGGCGGGCTGATCTCCAGCACCTCGCAGTCGATGGTGCCGGTCTCGCCGGCCTCGGTCTGGTAGCGGAAGACGAAAGCATGGCCGTGCTCCTGGCCGGGCTCGGGCGCAAAATCCGTGTCCATCAGCCAGGCGGCCAGCCCCTCGCGGGTGGCGATCGCGGCCCAGACCTTGTCGACCGGGTGGGGATAGAATTCGTCGAGCGAGATGTCGAGCTTCATGATGTTTCGTCCAGGTAGTCGCCAAGGGTGTCGAGTTTTTCGGACCAGAACCGCCGGTACTGCGCGACCCAGGCGTCGACCTCGGCAAGCCGGGCGGCCCGGGCGGAGTAGATCCGCTGGCGGCCCGCCGCACGGCGCTCCACCAGCCCCGCCTCGCGGAGGATCTTGAGATGCTGCGAGACCGCGCCGAAGGTCACGTCGACCCGGTCGACAAGGGCCGCGACCGGTTGCTCGCCTTCGAGCAGCATGTCGAGCAGCGCCCGGCGGGTCGGGTCGGCAATGGCGGCAAACGGGTCGTTGCCCGTGCCGGAAGTCTTGCCGCGAGATTTGGGGGCGGGAGATGCGTTGGTCATGCGCCCTTATATTTTAGGTATTACTAAAATGTCAATGCCGGTTTCCCTTCCGCCGCTGCATCGGCTAGGAACGCGCCCATGACGCAAAGCGACACGCCCACCCCCGGCCGCCCGGCAGTGCATCCGCAATCCCAAGCCGTGCTCGATTTCTTTGCCAAATCGAAACGGGAGCTCCATGAAATGCCGCCATCGATGGCGCGCTTCATGTTCGATCAGGCGATGGAGAAAGTGAACCTCGCGCCGCCCGAGGTCGCCGCGGTCGAGCCGCTCTCGATCCCGGGGCCTGGCGGCGACATCAGGGCGCGGCTCTACCGACCCGCCACCGCAGCACCCGGGGCGGCCCTGCCGCTGGTGATCTTTTCTCACGGTGGCGGATATACGATCGGCAGCCTCAAGAGCCACGATCCTCAGTGCCGCTATCTGGCGAACGCCATTCCGGCGATCGTCGTCGCCCTCGACTACCGCCTTGCGCCCGACCATCCGTTCCCCGCCGCGGTCGAGGATGTCGATGCCGCCGTGCAGTGGCTCGCCGCCAACGCCCCGGCGCTCGGCGCGGTGCCGGAGCGGCTCGCGCTCGCGGGCGACAGCGCCGGCGGCAATCTCTCCGCCGTTGCCGCGCATCTGGCACACGACCGTGCCAATGATGATGGGGGAGATGTTCCGGCGATCCGACAGCTTTGCCTGATCTATCCGAACACGGATCTCTTCGGCGACCACGCCTCGCACGCCCTGTTCGATGCCGATCTGGCGCTGACCCGCGAGGTCACCGACTGGTTCATCCAGTGCTATCTGCCGGACCCGGCGATGCGGACCGACCCTCGCTTCGCGCCGCTCCTGCGCGAAGACCTCTCGGCCCTGCCGCCGACCCACATCATCTTGGCCGAATTCGATCCGCTCCGCGATGAAGGGCTGGCCTATGCCGCACGTCTGAAGGACGCGGGCGTCCCGGTCACCGAGCGCACCTTTCCGGGCCAGGTTCACAACTTCCTGCTCTGGGGGGGATGGGTGGACGACGCCACCGCCGCCCTCGACGACGCCGCGGCAGTACTCCGCCGGGGGCTTGCGTGAGCCCGGATGCCGGATGCCGGACACACCAAAACCCGCGGCCGGCGTCATGCATGCCTGTCGGGCTTGTCCTGAAACTGAATGTGGGCCCTGAAACTGAATATGGGCGGGAGCCCGGAAGGCCTAGAAGCCTTCACGCTCCATGCGCTTGCGGGCGAGCTTGCGGGCGCGGCGGATGGCTTCGGCGCGCTCACGGGCCTTCTTCTCGGAAGGCTTTTCATAGCTCCGGCGGAGCTTCATCTCGCGGAAGATGCCTTCACGCTGCATCTTCTTCTTCAGGGCGCGGAGCGCCTGATCGACATTGTTGTCGCGTACGTGGACCTGAACCAGTTTTCCGTCCTCCAGTTTGCACAACACCCGGCCCGTCGAGCGGGCCCGGCGAATACGTTTCCGATTTCGGGCTTCAGGTTTCCCTGAGATCGCAGCCGGGAATGATGGCAAGGCCAAATTCCACCGGCGCGCAAAAGCCTCTCCAGTTCCCTCAGGATCCGGATAAACGGTGCATAACACAAGGGGCGGCGGGAAAAAAGCCCAAATGACGGCGGCAAGCCCCTCTTTACGGGCGGTCCCGGCGCGCTCATATTGCCAGACATGACGATACGCAAGATTGCCCGGATGGGCCATCCGGTGCTGGCCGGGGTCGCGGAACCGGTTGAAAACCCGCGCGATCCAGAGATCCAGCGCCTGATCGCCGACATGTTCGAGACCATGGATGACGCCCGCGGCGCCGGCATTTCGGCGCCCCAGGTGCATGAAAGCCTGCGGGTCGTGGTGTTTTCGGTGGGCGGTGAGCGCATGACGGACGACGACGAGGACACGCCGCTCAGCCACCAGGTGCTGATCAACCCCGAGATCGAGCCGCTCGGCAACGAGGTCGAGGTCGGCTGGGAGGGATGTCTCTCGGTGCCGGGCATGATCGGCGCCGTCCCGCGCCACCGGCGCATCCGCTATTCCGGGCTCGACGAGACCGGCGCCACGGTCGAGCGCACGGTCAGCGGCTTCCATGCCCGCGTCGTGCAGCACGAATGCGATCACCTCGACGGCATCCTCTACCCGATGCGGATGCCCGACATGTCGCGCTTCGGCTTTGTCGAGGAAATGTCCCGGGCCGCCGACGCTGAATCCGCAGACGAATTGCAGGAGGCCGCCGAATGAGCG
>JAJFFI010000380.1 GCA_021776755.1 Alphaproteobacteria bacterium
ATCCTCAACCAGGCGACCGATCGTTCCCTCGTAATCCTCGACGAGATCGGCCGTGGGACGGCGACCTACGATGGGCTGTCGATCGCTTGGGCGAGCGTCGAGCACCTGCATGAGACGAACAAATGCCGGGCCCTGTTCGCGACCCACTATCACGAGCTGACCGCGCTCGCCACCAAACTTGTGGCGCTGTCGTGTCACAGCATGCGGGTCAAGGAATGGGACGGTGACGTCGTCTTTCTCCACGAGGTTGCGGCGGGGGTCGCTGACCGGTCCTACGGGATTCATGTCGCCAAGCTTGCGGGCCTGCCGGCCGCCGCCGTCGCTCGAGCACGGCAGGTTCTCGAGACGCTCGAAAAAGAAGAGCAAAGTGGTGAGCTCGCCAAACTAGCCGATGACCTGCCGCTGTTCAGCGCCGCACCCGGCGCCGGCGCCGTGTCTTCGATGCCGGATCCGGTACTGGCCGAGATCGAAACCCTCGTCGCTGCGATCAATCCGGACGAGCTCACGCCGCGCGAGGCGCTCGATCTGGTTTATCGGCTGCGCGCGTTGCTCGCGAGTTAGGTATGAAAAAAGCCCGGCAGGTCTCCCCGCCGGGCTTCTTCATCAGGCTGACGACAGGTGTCAGGCGGCCTTGGCGGCGCCATTCACCTTCGAGGTGGCCTCTTTCTGCAGGGCCTGGGCCTTCTGCATGGCAACCTCGACACGGGCCTTGATCGGCTTTGCAGCCTCATCGGTGGCCTTCGTGGTCAGTTCCGAGATCTTGTTGGCTTCCTCGACCGAGGCGTCGAAACGCTCGCGGGCGAACTTGCTCTGGATCTCGACGGCCTCGGTGACATCCTTGATGCCGCTGAGCGCCTTGATGTTCTCGATCGACGCGTCGATCGCCTTCTTCTGGAAGGTGACGAGCGACTTGGTCAGCGCCTCGGCATTCTTCACGAGCACCGACTGGGCCTGAACCACCGCGTCGATGTTGTCCTTGGTGACGGAAACCGACTCTTCGGCCTGCTTCACGCCAGCGTCGACCATCGTCTTGAACTGCTTCTCGTCGATGGCGGGTTTCATGTTCTCAAACATTTTCATGTCGATCATGGGTAAATCCTTTGGTTACTGCCCTCGAGCGAAACGATGAGGGCGTTCGTCTGTTTGCGTTGGTTTGGCACCGCCGCCGGTTCAACCGGCATATTGCAGTGCAACACGACCCTAAAATAGCAAACTTCAGACGATAGTCAAGGGAAATGTTGCACTGCACCATATGTTATTTCGCAGTTGCAGCATTGGCGGGAAAAGCCGGTCGAACCGGCCGGCACCGCCATTGCCGTGCATCCCGCTTGCCAAGGGCGGCCGGTCGATGCATCTCTATGGATATGAACGCGATTCCCCGCCAACGCGACATCGTGAACCGGCTCGGCCTGACCCGCCGGCTGGCCGCTCTGTGTGAGAGCCGGGACGCAGCCTCGACAGAGGTGCGGAGTGAAGCCCTGGAGATCCTCCGGGATGCCCTGTCCGATGGCCACGCCGAAGTGCGCAGCCGTTTCGAGGCGGGCGCGTCGGGCGCTGACGTTGTGCGGGCGAACTGCCTGCTGGTCGACCAGATCATCCGCGTTCTGCATGACTTCACCTGGGAGCAGGTCTTTCCGCTCGCCAATCCCACCGAAGGCGAGCGGCTGGGCCTGGTCGCGATCGGCGGCTACGGCCGGGGCGAACTCGCGCCGTTTTCCGACGTCGACCTGCTGTTCCTGCAGGCGTGGAAATCGACGCCGCACTCCGAACAGCTGGTCGAGTACATGCTCTACATGCTGTGGGACCTCGGTCTTAAAGTCGGGCACGCCACACGCTCGGTCGATCAGTGTCTTCGGCTTGCGAAAACCGACATCACGATCCGCACCAGCCTGCTCGAGAGCCGCTATCTCTGGGGCGAGCGCAGCTTTTACGACGAACTGCGCCAGCGCTTTCAGGACGAGATCGTGGCCGGATCGGGCCCCGAGTTCGTCGAGCAGAAGCTTGCCGAGCGCGACAAGCGACATCAGCGACACGGCGACTCGCGCTATTTCCTCGAACCCAACATCAAGGAGGGCAAGGGCGGGTTGCGCGACCTGCACACGCTGTTCTGGATCGCGAAATATCTCTATCAGGTCGATTCGACGGTCGACCTCGTGGGCCGGAAGGTCCTGCGTGAGGAAGAGGCAGGAAGTTTCGCCGAAGCCGAGCGGTTCCTCTGGACCGTCCGCTGTCATCTGCACTACCTGTCCGGCCGGCCCGAGGAGCGTCTGACCTTCGACATGCAGCCCCGCATCGCCGAGGCAATGGGGTATGACGACGGCTCGGCCCAGCAGGCGGTCGAGCTGTTCATGAATGACTACTTCCTCGTTGCCAAGAAGGTCGGCGACATTACCCGGATTTTCTGTGCCGCCCTCGAACTGGAAGCAGAGCAGCAAAACCGCCCGCGCCTCAAACTTTCGAGGCTCTGGAGCCGCCGCAAGGATATCGACGGATTTCCCGTTATCGATGGCTGGCTGCATCTCCCGTCCGCGGACGCCATGCGCAAAGACCCGGTTAACGCGCTCCGGGTATTCCATATCGCCCAAGAGAACGAGCTCGACGTGCACCCTGGCGCGCTGCAGCACATCACCCGCGATATCGACGCGATCGACGCCATCCGGGACGACCCGGAGGCAAACCGGCTGTTTCTTGAAATGCTGACTTCGCAAAACGCCCCGGAGACCACCCTTCGGCGGATGAACGAGGCGGGTGTCTTCGGGCGTTTTGTTCCCGATTTCGGCCGTGTCGTCGCCCAGATGCAGCATGACATGTATCACGTCTATACGGTCGACGAGCACACCTTGCGGGCGATCGGTCTGTTGAACGAGATCGAAATGGGGAGAATGGCGGATTATCATCCGCTCGCTTCCAGTATCATAGATGAAATCCAGTCACGGCGGGCCCTGTTCGTGGCAGTGCTTCTGCATGACGTCGCCAAGGGCCGGGGCGGCGATCACTCCGAACTTGGTGCCGATATCGTCAACGAGATGGGCCCCCGGATGGGGCTCGATGCAGCCGAGACCGAGACCGCCGCCTGGCTCGTGCGCCACCATCTTGCGATGAGCAACACCGCCCAAAAGCGCGATATTCACGATCCCAAGACGATCATCGATTTTGCCGAACTGGTGCAGTCGCTCGAACGCCTGCGGCTGCTGCTGGTGCTGACGATCGTCGACATGCGGGCGACCGGGCCGAAAGTCTGGAACGGCTGGAAAGCCCAGCTGCTGCGCGAACTCTACTATGCGGCGGCCGAATTCCTGTCGGGCGAATACTCGGGTGAGGGCGCGCGCCGCCGCGAGGAAGCGGCGCAGGCCGATCTCCGGGTGGCGCTGGCGGATTGGGACGCGGCGGATGTCGACGCATTCATCGCCCGCGGGTCGCGCAAGTACTGGCTTACCCTCGACACCTGGACTCACGAACGCCATGCGCGCCTGACGCGAGACGCGGACCTGAACGACCGGGAGCTTGCAATCGACCGGCGTGTCGACGAGTTCCAGTCGATCACCGAGCTTACCGTCTACACCGAGGATCAGCCCGGACTTTTCTACAAGATCGCCGGCGCCATCGGAATGACGGGCGGCAATATCGTCGACGCCCAGATCTTTACGCTGAACGACGGCATGGCGCTCGATACCTTCCGGATCCAGGATTCCGAATCCACTGCGTTCGACGCCCGCGACAAGCTTGCCAAGTTGATGGTGAGGATCGAGCGCGCGCTCTCGGGCGAACTCGTTCCGGGTACGGAACTATCTGGACGCCAGACACTGTCCGACCGGGCGGCGGCAACATTTACCGTTCCGCACCGGGTGATCATCGACAATTCAGCGAGCCGTACCCACACGGTGATCGAGGTCAACGGCCAGGACCGGCCCGGCCTGCTGCACGACGTCACCAGGGCACTGACCACGATGAATCTGCAGATCGGCAGCGCCAAGATTTCGACATTCGGCGAGCGTGTTGTCGACGTCTTCTACGTCAAGGATATCTTCGGCATGAAGGTAGAGCACGAGAACAAACTGGAGCGTATCCGGGAGGCAGTTCTGGCCGCGTTGAATGACGGCGCGGCGGAAGCCGCGCCCGCGAACGCGGCGGAGTAAACCGGCGGACTCCTGCAATGGGGGCCTGTGACGAGGGGGTATTTTGATGAGCCGCAATCAAATCGACTTCGCAATGTCTCGTCGGGCGCTCCAGGCGATCTTGCCGGCGGCTTTGCTCATGCTGGTGTTTGCGGGCCAGTCCGCTCACGCGTGCACGTGCGCCCAGCCCGACGCCACCTGGCTGGCCGAGTTCGCGGCAATCGTATTCCGGGGCAAGGTGCTGCACTCCACAGGACCCAAGACCGGCGAGGCCAGCACGACCTTCGCTGTCCAACGGCAATGGAAGGGTGATCCAGTCCGCAAGGCCGTGGTGCGCGCCCGGGTCCAGTCGGCGGCCTGTGGCATCCGCTTCAAGCCCGGCGAAAGCTATCTTGTCTTCGCGAGCGAAAAGGACGGTGTCTATCGCACCAACTCCTGCTCGACCTTCTCTAAGGGCGCATATCAGAACCGGCTCGAACACCGGGTCGACGCCTGGAAAAAGAACAAGGAGGCCAACTGAGCTTCCACCGAGGCCCTTTGACGGATCGCCACAACTGCCGCTTCCTAAGCAAGGCATATTCGGCTAGTTAGGTCGGCCCATGGCTCTGCTTCGCTCCTCCTTCATTGTCGGCATCTGGACGCTGGCGAGCCGCATCCTCGGCTTTGCCCGCGATATTCTGATTGCGCGCTATCTCGGGACCCAGGGCGTGCCCGAAGCCTTCCTCGTGGCGTTCCGGTTTCCCAACCTGTTTCGCCGGCTGGT
>JAJFFI010000039.1 GCA_021776755.1 Alphaproteobacteria bacterium
TGGGGTTCCAACAACGGTGACCACCAGGCGCGAATCTGTCACTCGACAACGGTCGCGGGTGTTGCGAACACCTGGGGCTACGGCGCGATGACGAACAGCATGAACGACATCCGGAACTCGAAGGCGGTCTTCCTGATCGGCTCGAACCCGGCCGAGGCCCATCCAGTCTCCATGCTGCACATCCTGACGGCGAAAGAGCAGAACAACGCTCCGATCATCGTCTGCGATCCGCGCTTCACCCGCATGGCCGCGCACGCCGACGAATATGTGCGGATGCGCCCGGGCACCGATGTCGCCCTGATCTGGGGTCTTCTCTGGCACGTTTTCGAGAACGGCTGGGAAGACAAGGAGTTCATCCGCCAGCGTGTCTGGGGCATGGACCAGATCAAGGCCGAGGTTGCCAAGTGGAATCCTAAAGAGACCGAACGGGTCACCGGCGTTCCCGGTGAGCAGCTCGAGCGGGTTGCGCGCACCATGGCGAACAACCGTCCCGGCACCGTGATCTGGTGTATGGGCGGCACGCAGCACACCAACGGCAACAACAACACCCGCGCCTACTGTGTCATGCAGCTGGCTCTCGGCAACATGGGCACGGCCGGCGGCGGCACGAACATCTTCCGCGGCCATGACAACGTCCAGGGTGCGACGGACATGTGCGTGCTGTCGCATTCGCTGCCGGGTTACTACGGTCTCAAGACCGGGTCCTGGAAGCATTGGGCCCGCGTGTGGGATGTGGACTACGAGTACCTGAAGGGGCGCTTTGCCACCCAGAAGCTCATGGAGTCCAAGGGTATCCCGGTGTCCCGCTGGGCCGACGGCGTGCTCGAGGCCAAGGACAACATCGATCAGCCGGACAACCTCCGGGCGATGGTGTTCTGGGGTCACGCGCCGAACTCGCAGACCCGCGGTCTCGACCAGAAGAAGGCGATGGAGAAGCTCGATCTTCTCGTCGTCATCGATCCGGTCCCGACCATGACGGCGGTGGTGCACGACCGCACCGACGGCGTCTACCTGCTGCCGGCGGCAACGCAATTCGAGACCTACGGCTCGGTCACCGCGTCGAACCGCTCGCTGCAATGGCGTGAGAAAGTGGTGGAGCCGATCTTCGAAGCGCTCCCCGATCACACCATTATGTACAAGTTCGCGAAGAAGTTGGGGTTCGCCGACGAGATGTTCAAAAACATCAAGGTCGAGAACGACGAGCCTCTCATCGAGGACCTCACGCGTGAGTTCAACGGTGGCATGTGGACCATCGGCTACACCGGCCAGTCGCCGGAACGTATCCGCGCTCACATGGCGAACCAGCATACCTTCGACGTCACCACCCTTCAGGCGAAGGGCGGCCCGGTCGATGGCGAGTACTACGGCCTGCCGTGGCCGTGCTGGGGCACCGCCGAGATGAAGCATCCGGGCACGCCGATCCTTTACGACACATCCAAACCTGTCGCGAAGGGCGGTCTGAACTTCCGGGCCCGCTTCGGTGTCGAACGCAACGGTGACAACCTGCTTGCCGAGGGCTCCTACCCTGCCGGGTCGGAGATCAAGGACGGCCATCCCGAGTTCTCGATGGCGCTCCTGAAGAAGCTCGGCTGGGACGGCGACCTCACACCCGAGGAGAAGGCCGCCATCGACAAGGTCGCGGGCGACAAGACCAACTGGAAGACCGACCTTTCGGGCGGCATCCAGCGCGTCGCGATCAAGCATGGTGCGGCACCGTTCGGTAATGCGAAAGCCAGAGCCGTCGTCTGGACGTTCCCGGACCCGGTTCCGATCCATCGCGAGCCGCTCTACACCAGCCGGCGTGACCTTGTGGCCGACTATCCGACCTACAAGGACACCAAGAATTATCGACTGCCGACGCTCTACGAGTCGATCCAGAAGCAGGACTTCTCGAAAGACTTCCCGATCATTCTGACGTCGGGACGCCTCGTGGAATACGAGGGTGGTGGCGACGAGTCGCGGTCCAACCCGTGGCTCGCCGAACTGCAGCAGGAGATGTTCGTCGAGGTGAACCCGTCCGATGGCAACAATATCGGTATCCGGGACGGAAACATGGTCTGGGTCCACACGCCGGAAGGCGCGAAGATCAAGGTCAAGGCCATGTTCACCGAACGTGTCGAGAAGGGCGTTGCCTTCCTGCCATTCCACTTCGGTGGCTGGTTCCAGGGCAAGGACCAGCGGAGCAAGTATCCGCAGGGCGCCGATCCGTATGTCTTGGGCGAGGCGGCCAATACCGCCATGACCTACGGCTACGATTCGGTGACCCAGATGCAGGAGTCGAAGTGCTCGCTCTGCAAGATCACCGCAGCGTAAGGAGAAACCACTATGGCTAGAATGAAGTTCCTGGCTGACGCCGAACGCTGCAACGAATGCAACGCCTGCGTCACCGCATGCAAGAACGAGAACGAGGTGCCCTGGGGCATTAATCGCCGCCGCGTCGTGACCATCAATGATGGCAAGGCCGGTGAACGGTCGATCTCGGTCGCCTGCATGCATTGTTCGGATGCGCCCTGCATGGCGGTCTGCCCCGTGGACTGTTTCTATCAGTCCGAGCAGGGTGTCGTGCTTCACTCCAAGGACCTGTGCATCGGGTGTGGCTACTGTCTGTATGCCTGCCCCTTCGGAGCGCCGCAGTACCCGCAAGCGGGCAACTACGGTTCCCGGGGCAAGATGGACAAGTGCACCTTCTGCTCGGGCGGTCCCGAAAAGGACATGTCCAAGGAAGAGTTCCAGAAGTATGGCCGCAACCGCCTCGCTGAGGGCAAGCTGCCGCTTTGTGCCGAGATGTGCTCGACCAAGGCGCTGCTGGCCGGTGACGGCGACAAGGTGTCGGATATCTACCGCGAGCGGGTCACCGCCCGCGGCTTCGGATCCGGCGCCTGGGGTTGGGGTACGGCCTACCAGTCGAAGGGCCGCTCGTAATCGTTACGAGGGCTTGAGACTCTGAGCCTCGGAGGGGGGCGGCCGACCCGGCACAAGACCTGCTGTGGTCAGCCGCCCCTTCTTCCGTGCGCACCTGCCATCCGGGGGCGCAAGGAAGAAGGGACTCCCGAAAACCGTCCGGTGCTTCGACACACGGCGGAGAATGGAGCCCGGACACGGCCGCCGCGGCCGCTGCACTCCCATCAGAGCGCCAGCGGGGAGGCGCACGAACTGGGGAGAGGCATTTATGACGAAGCGCTTGAACGTTTTGCGGTTGCTCGGTGCGGCCTTCTTTGGCGTCGCGATTTACCTGTCGGGCGCAAGCCTGATTGATCCCGTTTCGGGCGATGCGTATGCGCAGTCGAGCGTCCGCCCGCCGCCGAACGCGGCCAACGTGGCCCCGGCCAAGCCAGGCGTGCAGGTCCCTGAAGGTCAGGACACCCAGGGCTTCGGTTCACCCAAGCTCCCGACGACGTCCGAGCCGCAGCCGAGCCAGTCGGCGATCTGGCGGCGGATCCGGGACGGCGTCCAGGGTACGGTCTCGATTCCGGACAAGCGCGCGGGCGTGATGGTGCAGTCCGGCGGCGAGAAGTGGCGCAATCTCCGGAACGGTTTCACGCAGAGTTTTGGCGGCTGGATCCTGCTCATCGCCGTTGTCCTGCTCGCACTCTTCTTCGCGGTGCGCGGTCGTATCAAGGTCGAGCACGGTATGTCGGGCCGGACCGTCGAGCGCTTCAATTTCATCGAGCGCTTTACCCATTGGCTCACCGCGCTGTCCTTCATCGTTCTTGGGCTGACGGGCCTCAACATTCTCTATGGCCGCGGACTGCTGCTGCCGATCATGGGCAAGGAAGCGTTTGCCGGGCTAACAGCATACGGCAAGCTCGCCCACAACTATCTCGCGTTTGCCTTCATGCTGGGCGTGATCATGATGATCGTCTTCTGGATCCGGCATAACCTGCCCGACCGCTACGACCTGAACTGGCTCGCCAAGGGCGGCGGCATGTTCTCGAAGGGCGTGCACCCGCCGGCGCGGAAGTTCAACACCGGCCAGAAATTCGTGTTCTGGGCCGTCGTGATCCTCGGCATCTCGATTTCCTGGTCGGGACTTGCGCTCATGTTCCCGTTCGACATTCAGCCGATGGCCGGAACCTTCAAGATGCTGAACATCTTCGGCTTCGGCCTGCCGACCGACCTCAAGGCGATCGAGGAAATGCAGTATCTGCAGCTCTGGCACGCCATCGTCGGCCTGATTTTCGTCGCCGTCATCCTCGCTCATATCTACATCGGTACAATCGGCATGGAAGGCGCGTTCGATGCCATGGGCACCGGCTATGTCGACGAGAACTGGGCCAAGGAGCACCACAGCGTCTGGTACGAAGAAGAGGTCAAAGGTGGCGGGGCCAAGAAATCAACCGCCTGAAGACCGCACGGGCCGAACCTATCGGGGGACTTTGATGTCTGGAGTGAAAGCCGTGCGTAACACTTTCGCCATCGTGGCAACAATTGCGCTTGCTGCCGGGCTTTTCGCCCCGCAGGCCAGCGCCGCCATGAGCCAGGACGAGGTGAGATCCGCGCTTGAGAGCCAGTATCCGGTCAAGGTACTCAAGATCACCGAAGACACGGAGAACGATAAGCCGGTCTATCGGGTGACAATGATGTTCGAGGGCGGGAACTTCAACAGCGCCTTTCAGGTCAATACCATCGTCGTCGATGCCGAAACCGGAAAGCCGTTGATCCAGTACGAAAACAATCTCGGGGCAAGACGCCAGGCGGCCGGGGCCCGGACGTTCGAAACCAACCGGAACGAGTCGGGCTCGGCCCTTCGCGGTCACGTCTGGCGCTGATGCAAACCCGGATCAGGAAAGCAAAGAGGGAAACATGAA
>JAJFFI010000381.1 GCA_021776755.1 Alphaproteobacteria bacterium
GTCGACCAGGTCGTCCACATTGGTGTTGATTTTCATCACCGAAACGGTCCAGAACCCGGCAGCCGCGGTCGCAACGACGGCGACGGCGATCACCGCCCAGGCGAATTTCCGCATCGCCAGTACCCAGCGCCCGAGCGCAAGTTCGAGCGCGTTTGGCCCGGCCTCGCTTTTGCCGCTTTCTGCCACTCTAACGAGGTCCGAAAAAGGGTTTGGTCAAAATCGTTTGGCCCCATATATGGCCCAGCATCGGCATGGGCTCGAACGTCCGCCCCGCGAAACCGCGAGATAGCGCTTGCGAAATCGCGAGAGATAAGAGGAAACAATACATGACGCGTGAAATCAGCGTGCGCAAGCCGGATTCGGCGCGCTCCGCCGTTGCCGGATGGCTCATCATGCTGGCCTTCGCCGCCGCCCTGATGGCGGGTGCGTTCGCCGGGCTGCCTGCGCAGGCAGCCGATGGGCATGCCGGCGCCAAGGCAACCGTGGAGACGCTCAACAAGACCCTGCTCGCCACCATGAAGCAGGGCGGCAAACTCGGCTACAAGGGCCGCTACCGCAAGCTTGAGCCGGTCATCACCGGATCCTACAACCTGAAAGCAATGGCCGCGGGTTCGCTCGGCCCTGCCTGGGATGACCAGGACGCAACGAACCGCGAGCCCTTCGTCGAGGCGTTCACCGAGTTCACGATCGCGAACTACGCCAACCGCTTCAAGACGCACGACGGCGAGAAATTCGTCGTCACCGGCGCCAAGGACGGCCCGCGCGACACCGTCCTCGTGCTCTCCCACATCGAGAAAGCCAACGGCGAGAAAGTGAATCTCAATTACCTGCTGCGCGCCTATGACGGCAAATGGAAGATCGTCGACGTGTTCCTGAATGGCACCTTCTCGGAGCTCGCGACCAAGCGCGCGGAGTATGGTGCGCTCCTCGGAAGCGTTGGTATCAAAGGGCTTACGGCCAAAATCAACGAGCGCACGGCGGCCCTCGGCGGCCCCGCCTGAGCCGCCCTTCACGCGCCCTTAACCCTGTCTGGGGGGATAATGGGGCCGTATTTGCCCTATAATGATCAATGTTCCCGGCAAACGGGGCGCGCGTTGGAGAGAGTCATGCTGCCAACCCTGTTCAGGGGTACCGGAATCGGCCGAGTGTTTGCGGGACTGGCTGTCCTGATGGCGCTGTCCGCCGTCGCGCCGGCCGAAGCCTACCGCCAGCAGCCGATGGAACAGCTTGCCGCCCGCAAGGTGGTGCTGAACTTCATCGACCACCTCCGCCAGGTGATGGCCAACGCCGGCCAACTCGACTACCAGGCACGCTTCGATGCGCTCTATCCGGTCGTGCGGCGCACCTACAACATCCCGGTCATGGCGCGGGCCTCGCTCGGCCCCAACTGGATCCGGCTCAATGCCGTGCAGCGCGCGAACTTCGTCGATTTCTACCGCCGGCTCACCGTCGCCCGCTACGCCCACCGTCTCGACCGCCCCTATCCGGTGACGCTCCATGTCGAAAAAGTGCGTCTCGGCCCCGGCCGCACGCTCCGCGTCGACACCCACATGAAAGTGCCCACCGGGCAGAGCAATCCGCAGATGGACTTTCTGCTGCGCCGCTATGCCGGCGAGTGGAAGGTGATCGACGTCATCCTGCCGGGCGGCCTCTCGGAGCTTGCGACCCGGCGCGCCGAATACACCACGGTGCTGACCCGCAAGGGCTACCAGTCGCTGATGGCCAAGATGTACGTTCGCACCCGCGATCTCGGCATCGACGTCCCGCGCCCGCCCTCGATTTCCCAGAACACCACCGACGCCAACCGCTAGCGGCTTCCTGCACAGTAACTTGCGCGGTCACGTGCACAGTCGTCTGTCCAAGCCCGCCCCGGTTGCCCGGAGCGGGGCTTATCCTATATAAAGCGCGGCGCAGCGGTAGCCGCCTGAAGCCACCGCAGAGATACGGAAAACACGCATGTCTGGCAAAGTCTCCTACGCGCTCCGGACCGGCAGCGCCGGCACGGGCGAATCGAAGTTCACCGCCTTCCGGCGCCTGCTGACGCAGCCCGAGCTCGCCTTCATCATGGAGGCGCATAACGGGCTTTCGGCCAAGATCGCCGAGGAGGCCGGTTTCAAGGGCATCTGGGCCTCGGGCCTCTCGATCTCGGCAGCCCTCGGCGTGCGCGACTCGAACGAGGCGTCCTGGACCCAGGTGCTCGAGGTGCTCGAGTTCATGTCCGACGCGACCACGGTGCCGATCATGGTTGACGGCGACACCGGCTACGGCAACTTCAACAACGTCCGCCGCCTCGTGAAAAAGCTCTGCCAGCGCGACATCGCCGCCGTCTGCATCGAGGACAAGCTGTTTCCCAAGACCAACAGCTTCATCGGCGAGGGTCAGCCGCTCGCCGACATCGACGAGTTCTGCGGCAAGATCAAGGCCGGCAAGGACAGCCAGCTCGACGATGATTTCTCGCTCATCGCGCGGGTCGAGGCGCTGATCTCGGGCTGGGGCATGGACGAGGCGCTGCGCCGCGCCGAGGCCTATCACGCGGCCGGGGCCGACGGCATCCTGATCCATTCCAAGATCGCCCACGCCGACGAGGTGCTCGAGTTCCGCCGCGAATGGGGCGACCGCTGCCCGGTCGTGATCGTGCCGACGAAATACCATGCGACGCCGACCGGGGACTTCCGCGACGCCGGCATCGCGATGGTGATCTGGGCCAATCACAACCTGCGCGCCTCGATCACCGCGATGCGCGAGACCAGCCGCGCGATCCACGACAGCGAAAGCCTGTCCGCCATCGAGACGCAGGTCGCGACTGTCGCCGACGTCTTCGAGCTCGCCGGCAATGACGAGCTTGCCCAGGCCGAGGCCCGCTATCTGGCGTCGGCCGAACGCACGACGAAGGCCGTCGTCATCGCGGCGTCCCGTGGCGCCAAGCTCGGCGAGCTCACCGAGGACCGCCCCAAATCCATGCTCGACGTGCGTGGCCAGCCGCTCTTGCGCCGCCTTGTCCACACCTTCCAGGATGCGGGCGTGCGCGACATCACCGTCGTGCGCGGCTACCGGAAGGAGACGATCGATTTCGCCTCCGTCCAGACCGTCGACAACGAGGATTATGCAAACACGGGCGAAGCCGCCTCGCTCGCCTGCGCGGCCGACCGGCTCGCCGGCGAAAGCGTTTTCAGCTACGGCGACGTGCTGTTCCGCCGGTTCATTCTTGAGGGCCTGCTTGAGGCAGGCGAGCATCCGAAGAACAAGAAGGATGTGCTGCTCGCCGTCGACAGTCACGGCGCGGGCAAGAACCCCGCGAAGGCCGACCGCAAGCTCGATCTCGTCGCCGCCAAACAGAAAGCCCGCCGCTCGTTCCTCGACGAGCAGAAGCCCGCCAAGGTCAAGGCGCTCGGCAACGATCTCGACCCCGCGAAGGTGAGCGGCGAATGGATGGGTCTGGCCTGGTTCTCCGAGGCCGGCGCCACCAGGGCCCGCGCCGCGCTGGACGCCATGGCCGCCGACGGCAACCTCGCCAACGCGTCGATGCTCGACCTCTTCAACCGCATGATCGCCGACGGCGCAAAGATCGGCGCCGTCTATTTCTCCGGCCACTGGCTCGACGTCGACGACGCCTTCGACCTCGCCCGCGCAAGAAACCTCACCTGAACTCTCCTTCCCCCTCTCCCTCAAGGGGAGAGGGGCTCTATCTCGAAGTCGTCCCCCCTCTCCCCTTGAGGGAGAGGGCAGGGTGAGGGGTCAGCCGCGCGTCTGCGCGGCGGAAAGAATCTGCGAGCGGTTATTGGTCCATGGCCAACAACTCCCCACTAACCTTCTTCCTCCGCGAACCGCGCCCCCATCCCGGTGTCATACGCCACCCCGTCCGCCGTCAGCACCACCGGTCCCGGGAAGCCCTGGCGCACGAGGCCCTTGCGGGCGAGTACCGTCCAGACCGACGGGTTCCGCAGTCCGCTGGCTTCCTTGGCCGACACCACGAACCGTCCGACGTGAAAGTGGTCGCCGTGCGCGCTCGGGAGCGTGATCAGGGTGACGTCGCCGCTCACGGGGTCGGACAGCGCGCCGCCGTCGGCCCGCGCCAGCACCTGGGCCAGAACCAGCGTGCGGCACTGCAGGGCATTGAGTTTGAGGGGGTTGGCTTTCGGCGGCATGAACGGGCGCTCCGGCAGGAATTGGATTGTGCGAAAGCTACCCCATCGAGGCGCCCGCCGCATCCGGCGTTTTGGGACCGGGCGGTCGTTGATGTTGCCTGGAACCTGACCTAGGCTCGGCGCCAGTCCGCCACCGGCCCCTTACGGAGACCACGTCCATGCACGCCCGCCACATG
>JAJFFI010000382.1 GCA_021776755.1 Alphaproteobacteria bacterium
GAGTGATCCTACTCATTGTTTTCATCCTCAAATTCGTCGCGGAGAAGCGACATCACGATCCGGTCCACCCACTTTCCGCGCCGCCACGCGTCCTGGCGCAACACGCCGTCCTCGTGGAAGCCAATGCGCCTGTGGAGCGCCAGTGCCGCACCATTCGGCGCGAGAATTTCCGAGCAGATCTTGCGGAGACCAAGCTGGGTGAACCCGCGGTGGAGAACTTCGCGGACAATGTCGTTCCCCAGACCCTGACCCCAATGCCGCTGTTCGCCGAGCACGATCGAGAGATAGGCTGTGCCGGTCAGCGGATTCGGGTCGTAGAGACTGGTGACACCGGCAAACCGTCCATCGACCGAGATCGCCCAGATCGCCCAGGCATCGTGCAACAGCAGTTTTTCGACCTGGGCCGGGCCGACCGGCAGTTGTGCCGAGTCGTCGAGCCAGATCGACACGTCCCGCTGGGCGAGAAAATCCATGTACGGGACGACGTCCTCGAGCCGCGGCGGGCGGAGTTCGAAATCCACCCGGCCGTCCCGCCCTTCGTGGCCTTCACGGCCTGGAGCCGCTGACTTGTCCTGATCCAGCATCCGGATCTCCTCGACGCATTCATGTCTTGCATATCGCTCCGCCCCATATTGACGCAGTAAGTCCTTTCCAATCGTTAACATTCCAAAACATGGTTAATGCCAAATTAAGCGAATGAGATTTTTCTTAGGGTTTCGTTAAGGCAATGAGTTGAGACTTGCCGGCGCGATTGCTTCGCTGCGCAGCGGCGAAAGAAAGGGCCGAATTGAGCCGGCAGAAGAATTCAGTCCCGACCACGAACAACGCCGAGCGCACCCTAGGGCGGGCGTTGCCGGGTGCGGCGCTTTTCGCCCGCGTCACCGGAGACATGGTCCGGCTGGTCTGGTTCCTGAGCGGCGCCTTTCTGGCCGGCACGGCGATCGTCGTCGCCTATTACAGCTGGATTGATTACCAGAGCAGCATTCGCGCCTACCGCACCGATGCGTCATACCTCGCCAAACACGTCACCGATCACCTGAGCCGCGCCATAGGCGAAGTATCTCTGTTGCTGAACACGTTACGTCTCGATGTCGAAACGGCACGCCAGGCGCCCGACGAGATACCCGTCGACCATGTGCCGCGAAGGCTCGAGGCCCTGTTTTTCGAACTGCCGCAGCTCGAAGCCATTGCGATCACAAACCGTGCGGGCGACGTCGTTCTGTCCTATGGCGGGTGGCCCGTGGACATCGAATCCGTTGCGAACCGCGCGGCGTTCGGCTCCCTGCAGCACAACACCAGCCTCAGCCTGGTGATCGGCGAGCCACTTCTGCGTCCGCAGGACGGGAAATGGCGCCTCACCGTTGCGCACCGCATCTCGACCGCGGACGGCAAGTTCGACGGCATGGTGCTGGCGACCCTCGACCCGGCTTTCTTCTACCGGTTCCACGAGTCGGTCGTCGGCCCGTCGGGCGGGATGGTGTCGCTGCTGACGGTCAGCGAGGTGCCGGTACTGGCGATGGGGCATGGGGAATTGAAAGGTTCCGACGCTGCCACGGCCAGCGGCGGCCTGCCGCTGAAAACACTGAGCGGCCAGTCGGGCGTCAAGATCACGAAACTCCCCGGACAGGAGGGCGAGTTCTTCCTCGCCTACAATCAATTGCCGCTGGGACAGCTTCGCGGGATGGTCGCGGTTCCGGTCGCCTCGGCCAGTGCCGCATGGTGGAGTCGGCGCAAGGTGGATTTTCATGTCGGCGGTGCCGCGGCCGCACTGCTGCTGCTGCTCACGCTTCTGGCCACCCGCCAGATCCGCAAGCGCCAGCGGGCGGAAGAGACCGCGACGATGGCCCGCGAGCAACTGAGCGAAGGCATCGAGAGCCTGACCGAAGGGTTTGCCGTGTTTGACGCCGAGGGCCGGCTGCTGACGCACAATGCGCCGTTTGCCGAATTGCACCTGCGGGAGACAGAGTTGCTCGTGGGCGCGACCATCGAGGACATCACCCGCGACGGCATCGACCGCGGGCTTTACGACATTCCCGCCGGCGAGCAATCGGCATGGATGCAGGAACGGCTCGGGCGCTACCGCAATCCGGATGGCGTCAAGGTGCTCAAGTTGTCGGGCGACCGTTGGCTGCAGATATCCGAACAGCCAACCCACAATGGCGGCCGGATCGGCGTCTACACGGACGTCACCGAACGGGTCCGGCGCGAACGTGCGATAAGCGACGCCCGCGACGCGGCCGAAGCGGCGAGTAAGGCCAAATCCTCATTCCTCGCGATGATCAGCCACGAACTGCGCACGCCGCTCAACGCCATCATCGGGTTCTCCGAAATGATGACGACCAAGGCCTTCGGCCCGCTGGGCAACGAGCGCTACGAGGAATATGCGGGCGACATCCTCGGCAGCGGCACACACCTCCTGGGCGTCATCAACGACATCCTCGACCTGACCAAGGCCGAGGCCGGTATGATCGAGATTTCGAGCGACCCGATCTGGCTGCCCGAACTGCTCGAAAAAGCCTGCAGGTCCATGCGTCAGACGGCAGACAAGGCCGAACTCGAATTTACCCTCGCCGAGCCCGTGCCGGAACTGACGATCGAAGCCGACGAACGGGCGTTGCACCAGGTGATGCTCAACCTGCTCTCGAACGCGATCAAGTTCACGAGCGCGGGCGGGCGCGTGGAATGCGGCGCCTCGGTCGGCGGCGACGGGTCGGTGATCATTTCAGTCACCGACACAGGTATCGGCATCCGGCCGGACGATCTTGAGAACATCTTCGTCCCGTTCGCCCAGGCCGACGAACGGCTGGCGCGCGCCTTCGAAGGCACCGGCCTCGGACTGCCCCTGGTGAAGAACCTGGTCGAATTGCACGGCGGCCATGTCGAGGTCGACAGTACGCCTGGCAAGGGCACTACGATGCGCGTTAGCCTGCCGGCCTCAATCGTTCTCGACAAGGCGGCCTGACTGAATTTCGGCGTAGCCCGGCTGATGCGGTTCAGATGATACTACTCTTGCTAGTGCTGTATTGCTTACCTGGAATGTGGCGCAATTAACTGGTACAAAATGCGTGTGTTCGGAGTGCTTTGCTGGCGCCAAGCCATTGATCTCAAACGTCCCTCAAATTGGCAAACCCCTCCCCTAGGGGACGCCAATCTTTTCGCAGGCCGGGCTTTCGGGATCAGGATGCAAACCCCCGCAATTGACTCTGGACGCCGTTGGAGTCTTACTAGAACAAATAATGAACAATTGTGCTTATATGCGCCGATAGCCAATGGATGGATGACCGATCTCCAAACCCTGCCCTGGCCGTGGTGCGCGACGATACGCCCTTCGTGTCGCACGAAAACCGGAGCACGACCCCTCCAGGCCCGCGGCTTGCCGGCACGCCCCAGCTGGTCGAGCTGTTTGCGGCCGCGCGCGATGCGGGCGCGATCGGGTTCACGCTGGCGCAGATCCCGGCGGGCCGGCCGGTGCTCTGGGTGCAAGACCGGATGTCGGCGCTGGAAATGGGCCAGCCCTACGGCCCCGCACTGGGACGCTTCGGTGCCGATCCGGCGCAGCTCATCCTGGTGCGCGCGCGCACCGCAACCGACGCGCTTTGGGCGATGGAGGAAGGTCTGAAATGTGCGACCCTCGGCGCCATCGTCGGCGAAATCTGGGGCGACCCCCGGGCGCTCGACTTCACCGCGACCAAACGCCTCGCGGTGAGATCCGAGCGCGCCCGCATCCCCGCCTTCCTGATCCGCTTCGGGGCGCGCGAAACTCTGTCGGCCGCGCGCCAGCGCTGGCGCATCGGCTCGATCCCGTCCCCGCCCCACCCGCACGATCCGCGCGCGCCCGGCACACCCTGCTGGCAGACCGAGTTGTTTCGCGCCCGCGACGCCCGGCCCGGGCGGTGGCAGGCGAGCTATGACCGGGCGGCGCATCGTCTCGATCTGGCTGCCGCATTTCGCGATCCAGCGGTGGCACCGCCGTGGCGCTGGTTCGGCACAAACCTCCGGAAAACCGCCGCCGGAAACCGGGGCTGAGCCCCTCGTACTCGCGCGGGACGGCGCCAACGGACCGGTCATTCATGCCGCCAATGCCGCCGCCACT
>JAJFFI010000383.1 GCA_021776755.1 Alphaproteobacteria bacterium
GCCGTGCTGGACGCGCTCGATGCCGAGGGCTGGCTGCTGGGTGTCGCCACCGGGAAGGGCCGCCGCGGCCTCGATGCGACCCTGGTCGAGCATGACCTGACCGGGCGCTTCGTCACCCTGCAGACCGCGGATGTTGCGGCCGGCAAGCCGGCGCCCGAGATGCTGCACCGCGCGATGTCGGAAACGGGCGCCGCCCCCGGCGAAACGGTGATGATCGGCGACACGACCTACGATATGGTGATGGCCGGCAACGCAGGCGTGGCCGCGATCGGGGTGGCGTGGGGTTATCACGAGGTTGATGAGTTGCGGGAGGCTGGCGCCCGCACGGTATTGACGCATTTCGGTGATCTGATGGACGCGCTTGCCGATCTGGGGCTTGCCTGAGGTTTAAGGGGCCTGAGGTCTAAGGGGCCTGGGGTTCAAAAGCCCCGAAGTTCAAAGGAAGGGAAACGCCATGAAACGCATCATCCTGGGCGCAGTGGCCGTCGTCGTGCTGATCGTGGGCGGGCTTTTCGCCTATCTCGCGACCACGGATTTCAGCGAGTATCGCAGCGTCATCGCCGAGGAAGTTCAGGCCGCGACCGGACGCAGCTTCAAGGTCGACGGCGACTTCGGACTCTCGGTCTTCACGATGACGCCCGCGCTCCGCATGACCAACGTCACCTTCGGCAATGCCAAGTGGGCCAAGGAGCCCTCGATGATGCAGGTCGAGCGGGTCGACGCCGAGGTACGGCTCCTGCCGCTCCTGACCGGGGATGTTGTGGTCAAACGCGTGGTGCTGCACCGCCCTACGATCCTGTTCGAAACCGATACCAACGGGCGCGGCAACTGGAACCTGCAGGCGATGGCCGAGAGCGGCGGCAACTCCGCCCGCATCGATCCCGGCAGCGTCCCGACGATCCAGCAGATCCGCATCGTTGATGCCGACATGCGCTACCTCGACGGGCGCACCGGGCGGGTCATGAAAATGACCATCGAGAACACGATCGCGGAGATGTCGACCAACCAGAGCCCCATCGTCTTCGACTTTAAGGGCACGCTCAACGGCGCGCCGGTGCTGGTCAGGGCGACGCTGGGCTCGATCGCCCGGCTCGTGCAATGGGACAAACCCTGGCCGGTGAAGATCGACGCCGATATCGGCAAGTCGAAACTGGTCGGATCGGGTGAGACGAAGATCGGCCAGACCCCGATGTATCTTCGGATGAAGCTCAAATCGGATCATTTCGATCTCAAGGAATTCACCCAGATCACGACCGGCGCCAAGACCCGCACCAAGTTGTTCAACACCGAGCCGCTGCCGCTTGCACTCCTCCGTGCCTTCGACGCCGAGGCGACGCTCGAGGTCAAGACGCTGACCGGCGCCGGGCCGAAGTTTTCCGATCTTTCGGCCGAGTTCAGCGTGAAGGACGGGGTCGCAGTCCTGAAGCCCGTGCTGACCACAATGGCGGGCGGCCAGGTGCGCGGCTCGATCTCGCTCACGGACGCGGGCAAGGCCGGCGTGCTCAGAATAGACACCAAGCTCGACAAGGCCGATCTCGCGCAGATCCTGACCCAGATGACCGGGCAGCCGACGCTGACCGGCGTCCTCAACGCCGACATCCAGCTGTCCGGCAGCGGGCTGTCGATGTCCGACATGCTCGGCACGTCGAGCGGCACGATCCGGGTGGTCAGCGGGCAGGGCAACCTCAACCACCAGTTCTTCGGGTTTCTCTCGAAGGGTGTGATCAATGCGGTCACACCGTGGTCAGGCGGCGGGGAGGTGCGGGTGATCTGCACGGTCAACGATTTCAAGGTCGACAAGGGCATTGCTTCGGGCATCTCGATCCTCGACACCAACCGGGTGCTGGTGCGCGGCAAGGGCAGCATCGATCTCGGCAATGAGACGCTGGACTTCGTCTATCAACCGGTCACCAAGGACGCGAGCCTGCTGTCAATCGCGGCTCTCGTACCGATCCGGGTGACGGGCACGATCTCGAACCCCAACGCGTCGCCCGATGTCGGCAGCGCGATCGCAAACGCGCCGGGCACCGTCGTGGGCGTGGTCGAGGGCGCGGCCGCCAAGGTCGGCAATCTGCTCGGCCTTGGCAGCGACGGCAGTGGCGGGAGCTCTGCCGGCGGCGGCTGCGGCGTGATGCCTAAATCTGCCGAAAACGCCGGCGGCGGCTCCACGGAGGGCAAAAGCACAGGAGCCAAGAAAGAAGAGAAGTCCGGCGTCGAAGGCGTTATCGACGGCGTGAAGGGTCTCTTCAAGCAATAGCGCGCGGGCACTCCAAATTTCGACAATGAAACGGTTTTACAAGAAGGCCGCCGCCACACCTGACGGCAACGGGCGTTGGGGAGTTGCACTTGACGGCCGGCCCGTGCGCACGCCTTCCGGCGCCGCACTTGCCGTGCCCACGGAAGCCCTCGGCAATGCCGTTGCCGGGGAATGGGACGCGCAGGGCGACAAGATCGATCCACTCTCGATGCCGCTGGTGAAGTTCGCCAACACGGCCATCGACCGGGTCACTCCCCAGCGGGACTACGTGATCGAAGAGATCGCGCGCTTTGCCGCCTCCGATCTCGTCTGCTACCGGGCAGCGCACCCCCAGCCGCTCGTCGACCGCCAGTGCGAGACCTGGCAACCATTGGTCGGCTGGGCCGCCGACACGATCGGCGCGCGCCTCCACGTCATCGAGGGCGTCACCTTCATCGAACAGGACGCGGCAGCGCTGGCCGCCGTTCGCGCCGCTGTCGCCGCCCATGACGACTATGCGCTGGCGGCCCTTCACGCACTCACCACGGCCTCGGGCTCGGTGGTCATCGGGCTCGCGGTCGCCCACGGCCGCCTCGACCCTGACGCTGCCGTGGCGGCCGCCCAGCTCGACGAGCTCTACCAGGCCGAACTCTGGGGCGTCGACCGCGAAGCCGACCACCGCCGCAAGGCGGCCGCCGCCGAAATGGCGGCGGCCATAGGATTTCTCAAATTATTGAGGCAACATTGATTTCTTGGCTTGGCAGCGAAATTCTCCGACTTGAATTTTTTCCGGCATCATAATAAGGACAGAGCCTTGCCAGCATGAATCGCTCGCTTGAGGCCTCTAGTCGGAGGGGTTGATTTTGGGCGGATGCCACGCACCGTCTTGTGGTGGTGGTCATCTTCTAAAGCGATCTCTTCAATTATATCCCAGCAATCATTCCGCAGTAATGCCATTAAATTCACGCCGGCCAATCGACTGTAATCTGCTGCGGCCCTCTGCACCCCTCTTGCTCTCAAATAATGTATTGGCTGGAGGTGCTCCAAAACCGGTTCTGGTTCGTAGTCGCATATAGCAGCTATCAGCATCAGTTCCGACGGTTCTCCAAAACAACACTCGAAGACTGTGCTCGAAAACTGGATCGAGAGATTGTCCGGCAATACGTGATCCATGCCAATTTCATGATGATCTCGGCAACTGAAATTCTTCTCGGGATACTTCCGCGCGAGCTCTGTCAGCGCCTCAATCGAGTCGGAGACAAAATGGCTATGAAACATTATATCAACAAAGAATATCGAATCGTATCTCCGGTAATCTAAGCAAGACAAATTGGTCAGCCAAAATTTATAGTTTCGAGTGATTTTTGGATCGACAACGACATCACATTCGTTGGCTCCTGCTGCTAAAGCATTTCGGCGTGTTTGCTCAGCCGCCAAATGCCCATCGCCATCGGCGTGACCAACTACAAGCACCGACCTGCTCTGAATTCCATGCATCTGAGTACACCGCGAATTGTTCCGACAACCTCTCAGGTATTCCAGAAGGCCGACGGTATCGCAAATGTCACTTTGGCTTTAGCGGCCGAATCATCACCGCCTAAAACGGCTAATCGCTGATCACTCGTGGCTATCCAGAATTCGCGGAACTTCTTGTCCGCAATTTTCGGTATCAGTATATCGGCAAGATGAGACAGCCTGGTTGAGAACGGCCCTTTCCCGCCCGATGCTCCGTCCGGCTTAGTTCTGATTTCGAGAGCTGTGACGGGGCTTTGTCTCGTCAGAGGCAAGAAGGAAAATGGACCGAGTCCGAGCACCTCAGCAGCAGTCTCGTCATCAAGTTTGCGCTTGAGTTGAATATAGACGCGTTCCTGCCGATCCGAAGGGTTCAACTTGGCAGAGCCGCTCCACTCTGCTCTACTGAAAAGCTGCCGCACAAGGGAACCGAGTTGCTCGCTTTCCGTGATGCTTGGCAACAAAAGGCTCAGACCTTCGACCTTTGGCGACATAATTGATTCCGTCGTCCGATCGGTGATCAGTTCAGCATATGCCTCTTCGCCGATTTCCGAAGGGCAAGCCGATACAACTTCTCGACGTATTCCGAACTGCTCGTTGTCTTTAGCCATGAAGCGCGCGAATACGCATGCCACTTGGGGCTTGCGCAGCCAATCAACATAAATTTCTTCCGCAAGCGCAGGAAACTTTCGAAGCTCCTGTTGGTCTGCCAAGCCTTTGGTCTCGATACAGTGGTTTATGTAATCAGAGAAAAGAGCAATTTGGCGGACCTGATTGCCGACTTTTACCAGTCCTGATTTCTTGATGTGCTTAAGCAAATATCCAGCCTCATCCAGTTCCAACGGTCAATACAAACCATAAACATATAGCATCTGGTAGCGAACTACACTTTTTCAATGACTGATTGAATGGCAGCGTCAGAACAGTTCGTGATTAGCAAATTTTCCCGGCTTGTCATGTTGCGCTGCAGCGTGGTACTCGAGGCGCCAGCAGTGGAAACTAGAGGACGAGCAGGCAG
>JAJFFI010000384.1 GCA_021776755.1 Alphaproteobacteria bacterium
CACCCCCCTCATCTTCGCCGCCCAGGGCGGCCACAGCGAGATGGTCGCCTTTTTGCTTGAAAACAAGGCCAACGTCCGGCGCAAGAACAAGGATGGTGACACCGCGCTGTCGGTTGCCGCGCGCGGCGGGCATGTCGAGGCCGCGCGCCACCTCGCCAAGGGCAAGGCCGATCTCGACCATCCGAACGCGCTTGGATATTCGCCGCTGATCCTTGCCGCCCAGTCGGGCCAGTCACCGATGGTGAAATTCCTGATCGAGGCCGGCGCCGATGTGAACTGGCGCGACTACACCGGTCTTTCGGCGATCGACTGGGCCAAGCGCAAACGCAACGCGGCCGCCGTCATCGAGCTCCAGAAAGCCAACGCCGAAGAGTGAGTCTCAGGGCGGGCTGCCGGTAACTCACGGTATCCACGCATCTTCCGCGAGCACCCGCCACTTTACCTAGACTAGCCCGGCGTTCGCCCGGATCAGCCGCTTCTGAAAGAACGGCCGCGCGAGCACGTGGCGGAGAAAGAAATTCCGGAGCGCGCGGGCCCAGCCCGATCGCAGCGAGATTATGCGCAGCATCATGCCGCTGCCGCGCAGCACTGACCGCGCCCGCGGAACGCGCTCGGCGGTGTAGCCCGCAGTCTCGCCATCCATAATCCGTCGGGCGAGCGAGCAGGCGTCCTCGATGCCGAGGTTCATGCCGCGCCCGCCGGCCGGCGAATGGATATGCGCCGCATCGCCCGCAAGAAACACCCGGCCCTGCTGGAACCGCCGCACCATGCGCTCGCTGATGCCGAAGTCGGACTGCCAGTGCACTTTCGTGATCTCCGCGCCCTCGGGCAAGGTGTCGGTGGCGTCGTCGGAATTCGAAATCAGCCGATACCGTTTGTCGCTGAGCGGAATGACGACGAGAAACGGGTCCGGCCCGTTGATGAAGATGTCGGCCTCGACGTTGCCCATCGGCCAGTCCGCATCGACATCGGCAAGGCTGTAGCTGTCCTCTAACCGGTCGCCGGCAAAATCGAACCCGAGCAGATGGCGCACGGTGCTGTGGGCGCCGTCGGCCGCCACCAGATGCGAGCACCGGTGCGCAAGCGTCTCGCCGGGCCGCATCAGGATACAGCGAACGTGATCGTCTTCCTGCTTGAAGGCAGTGAGTTCGGTCTGGCGCTCGACGGTGATGCCGCGCGCCGCCAGATGCTCCTCGAGAAGTCTTTCGGTGTCGCTCTGCGGCAGGATCAGCATGAAGTTGTAACGGTGATCGAGTTGCGAAAAATCGAGGGTTGCCTGAATCCGGCCGGCGTCGCGGATATGGCCGCGCTGCACCTTGCGCCCGGCCGCGAGAAACCGTTCGGTCATTCCCGAAGCTTCCATCAGCTCGAGGGTCCGGGCATTTATGCCGGCAGCCTTGCTGGTCTCACTGCGGGCTTCGGCCTTGTCGATGATGCGTACGCGCGCGCCCTGGCGGTCGAGCTCGACTGCTGCCGCCAGTCCCACCGGCCCGGCGCCGGCAACCAGTACGTTAGGAGTCTCTTGGGAATTCATCGCGTAACCTTTCGGGCAATGTCCCTGATCGCATTCGAAAGACGGCCCCATTGGACACCGCGCTTGTAACCCTGTCGACCCTGTCCGGGCCCGTTCTGCTGCTGATCGCGATGCTGCTCGATGCGGTATTCCCTGATCTGCCGGGACTGCCGCGCGCCGGGGGCGTGGCGGGCGGGCTCGCCCGCGCTTTCGCGGTGCGCCTCGACCGGCGGGCGCGAAGTGAAACGGCACGCATGTTCCGTGGGCTCGCGGTCCTCGTTCTGATTGCGGGCTTTGCGGGCGCCGGCGCGTGGGTGTTGCAGGACGCGGTGCTGCAGGATGCGGTACGGCACATGGCACTGTTGTCGCCGCTGCTGCTGGCAGCCCTGATCTGGCTTCTCGGCTTGCGGCGCACCTGGACCGAGACGCGCCGCGCCGCGCGCGCCGTCTTGCAACAGCCCGGAGACCGCAGCCACGACACCTGCCGGGAGGCGATCGAAACCTGCGCCCGGGGACTCCTTGATGGCGTGGCGGGGCCGATATTCTGGTACCTGCTGGCAGGTCTCCCCGGTGCCGTCATGTTCGCCGCGACCGCCGGGATTTCCAGGTCCCTCGGAGGAAAAACCCAAAGTGACGGCGCCTTCGGCCTGGCGGCCCGACGCCTCTATGCGTTTCTTGGATGGCTGCCGGGCTGGATCGCGGCACTGCTGATCGCGCTTGCCGCCGTCTTCACCCCCCAGGCCCACCCGGGCACCGCGATGCGGTTGTTCGCCCGCCAGGCCCTCAATCCGGCAGGACTTCGACCGCTTTCGGCGATGGCGGGCGCCCTCGATCTCACCCTTCTCGGCCCCGCTCCCGGCGCGCCGAAACGCGGCTGGGTCGGCAGCGGCCGTGCCAAGGCGACGGCGCGCGACGTTACCCGGGCGGGCTTTGTCCATGCCGTCGCCTGCGTGCTGGCGTTGACGACGGTCGCCGCCCTCGCCCAATCGGCCTTCGCGAGCGCTTGACCTAGACGGGACCCGGCGGACCTTTCAGTTCAACCGTGTTGCCTTCGGGATCGGTCAGATAGATCGACGGCCCGTTGCCCTCGGCGCCATAGCGCGGGACAGCCTCGCCGCCTTCGTGGCCGTGTGCCGCCATCCAGTCGTTGATCGCAATCTCGTCGAAGCCGTCCACCGACACGCAGAAATGATCCATGTTGTGCGCCCCGTCGCCCGGCGGCGCGCCGCCCGCCTTGCCGATCTCGCCGTCGACATCGACGAGGTCGATCAGCGACGACCCGGCCCGCAACTGCCAGAGCCCAATCTTCACCTGTTCTTTCTCCATCGGGCAGCCGAGGACGTCGCGGTAGAACGCAATCATCGCCTCGACATCGCGGCAGCGGAGGACGACATGGTCGAGGCCTTTCATGCGAAATGGCGGTGTGTCGGGCATACTTCAAACTCCGGTGCGAGCAACGTTCAGAAGGGCATCGAGATCCAGATGTGATGTGAGATGTTCGCCGAGCGCGTCAAGCGCCGCTTCGACCCGCGCGTCATAGGCGATCGCCGCACCCGTGCCGCCCCGGAGTTCGGCCAGCAGCTGGCCGCGCCAGGCATCGCTCGCAAACAGCCCGTGCAGATAACACCCTGCCACGCGCCCGTCGGCCGAGACCGCGCCGTCCGGGGTGCCATCCAGCACCAGCATCGGTCGCGCAAGGTCCGCGCCTTCGGTCGTGCCGACATGCATCTCGTAGCCGCCGACCGGCGCGCCGGTGCGGGCATCGGTGCCGGAGGAGTCAACGAGCCGCTTTTCGCCCGATATTTCGGTTTCGATATTGAGCAGACCAAGTCCCGCCGCCTCGCCCGGCGCACCCTCGATCCCTCCGGGATCGGCGATCCGCCGCCCGAGCATCTGGTAGCCGGCGCAGATCCCGATGATCCGCCCGCCACGCCGCTGGTGGGCGAGGATGTCGATATCCCAGCCCTGGGCGCGCAGGAACGCCATGTCGGCAACCGTCGCCTTGCTGCCGGGGAGCACGATCAGGTCGGCGTCTCCCGGCAGCGCCGTGCCGGGCGGCACGAATGCGACCTCGACACCGGGTTCGGCGGCGAGTGGGTCGAGGTCGTCAAAGTTCGCGATCCGCTGCAGCATCGGCACCGCCACCAACACCGCACCGGTCTCGCGCCGCGCCCCGGTCACCCGGTCGAGCGCCACCGCATCCTCTGCCGGCAACTCACCGATGCGGTTGAACCAGGGCACGACGCCGAAGCAGGGGCGCGAGGTGGTCTCCTCGATGATATCGCGGGCGCCGTCGAACAGCCGGATGTCGCCGCGGAACTTGTTCACGATGGTGCCGCGGATGAGCGCGCGTTCGTCTTCCGGCAGGAGCGCGAATGTGCCCGCGAAGGCCGCGATCACCCCGCCCCGGTCGACATCTCCCACGAGGGCCACTGGCACCCGGGCGGAAGTGGCAAAGCCCATGTTGGCGATATCGCCGGCGCGGAGATTCATCTCGGCCGGACTGCCCGCGCCCTCGACCAGCACCAGGTCGGCATCCGCGCGCAATATCTCGAAGCTCTCCAGCACGGCGCCCAGCAGTTCGGGCTTCTGGCGCTGGAAATCCATCGCCTGCGCCGTGCCCCGCACCCGGCCGTGAACGACCACCTGCGCGCCGGTATCGCTCTGCGGCTTCAGCAGCACCGGGTTCATATGCACCGTCGGCGCAACCCCGCACGCCCGCGCCTGCAACGCCTGGGCACGGCCGATCTCGCCGCCATCGGATGTGACGGCGGCGTTGTTCGACATGTTCTGGGGCTTGAAAGGGAGGACGCGGAGGCCCTGCCGGACAAACGCCCGGCAAAGGCCCGCGACCAGAACCGACTTGCCGACGTCCGACCCGGTGCCCTGCAACATCAGTGCCGGCATGGCAGGTCCCCGTCGGAAAAGAGCGCTAGTAGGCGCCGAGCGCCCCGCGCAGGCCGTTGGCGCCGGGGTTCTTGTATTTCCGCTGAAGCACGATGGCCTGCGGCGTGGCGCCGGGTTTGTAGTAGGCCGAGTTCTTGCTCTCGCGGTCCTCGATCACCGCGCCTTCCAGCGAAATGCCGGCAAACGCGCCCTTGGAGATCGCGTAGGCGACGATGTCGGCGCCGCCCGCTGCCGTGGTCGACCCTTCGACGCCCGCACCCACGGGACCCGCCGTCACCGAGAGATCAGCACCGAGCTTCACCTTGCTCTCGATAATGGCTCTGAGCGCCCGCTCGTTCATGAGCACGAGGACGACCTGCTTGTCCTCGCCGCCGATCTGCAGCCCGAAGCTGACCGCGCCCAGCGTGTAGAACGCCGGATAGCTCCAGTTACCGGGCGCGGAACGCGAAAGCAGCACCCCGTTGCCCGCCTCGCCGCCAAGCACGAAGGCGCCCTTGATGATGGACGGGAAGATCAGCACGCCCTTCGACTTGGCGAGCTTCCTCCGGAGATCGGCGAAGTCCTTGTCCTTGGTCATGCGCTCGAGGGTCCACTTGGCCTTGGTGACGAGCTGCTGCTCGTCGCTCGCGGCCTGGGCGGACCCGAACGTGGCAAACACGAAGAGGATTGAAAGTGCTGCGGGAATGAGTTTGCGGAACATCGGGGGTACCTCCCATCGATTGCTGGCGGGGCTGACGCGGCTGCTGTCTTAGCACAGCGACCCCGGCGGAACGACACTCTCGGCGGAAAATTTGTCTGCAATGCGTACAGGGACCGCTGTCAGGCGAATTTCGGCGGATCTTCTCCGTCCCGCGAAATGCGGTTCACGAGCGCGATGCGCCAGCCGTCGCCCTGCCCCTTGCCGTCGATATGGTCGAGCCGGGTGAGCGACAGGTTGTCGACCACCACCGCCAGCGCGCGTTCGGGATCGAGGCCGAGCGCGTGCCCGACCGCCGCCCGGATGGTGCCGCCATGGGCGACGGCCACGATGTCGCGCCCCTGGTGTTCGGCGGTCAGCCGGGCGATGGCGCCGGCGGTGCGGACGGCAAGATCTGCAAAGCTCTCGCCGCCGTCGGGCGCGGTGTGCGCCGGGGCGAGCCAAAACCCGTGCCGCGCGCCGAGCTTGGCGAAAATCTCGTTCCGGGGCTGGCCTTGCCATTCGCCGAAATGCTGTTCGGCGAAATCCGGCTCGACCATCGCCTCCGGCAGCGCGAGACCCGCCTTCCGAATGCCGTCAGCGGTCTGGTGCGTCCGCCGGAGCTGGCTTGTGACCAGCACGGGGTCCGCCGGCAGCCAGGCCGCGAGCCGCGCAAACGCCACCTCTTCCGAACAATCGCAGTCGATGTCCTGCTGGCCGTAAACCTTGCCGTCATCGGTGGTGACCGGTGCATGGCGCACCCACCACCAGCGCGTCACCCCGCCCTTTTTCTTCGCCATCTTCCGAGTGTCCCGGGTCTAGAGAAACAACACCGCGGCGAGCAGGATCGCGATTTCCGCGGCCTGCTGACACGCGCCGAGCACGTCGCCGGTGATGCCGCCGAGGACCCGGCGGGCGAGCGTGGCGGTACCCCATGCAGCAGCAAGGCCCGCAATCGCGGCGCCGAAGCCTGCAAGCGGGAACAGGAACAGCAGGACAAGCAGCAGCCCGACCGCGACCGATTGGAGAACCCGTTCGGGCGGGGGCGCGCCGCCTTCGGCGGCCATGCCCTCGCGCGACGCCATCGGGAAATTGAGCCGGATCA
>JAJFFI010000385.1 GCA_021776755.1 Alphaproteobacteria bacterium
CACATCGATACCGACGAGGCCAACGCCGCCGAACTGCCGTCAAAAAGCGCGGGCGATCTCGTCTACTCGCCCGTGCTCAACGGCGAAGCGGTGCTCCAGACCCGCAAGAACCCGGAGGAATAAGGCGATGCCGCATCTCTCCCCGCCAGGATTTGTCCTAAAGCCGGAACAAAGCAAGATCGCGCTTGCCGGGTACCGGATAGGTCAGCAACCGCCCCGGATAGCGGCCGCCCGGGCGAAACAGCGTCACCATCCCCGGCCCGCCATGCCAGTACTTGTGCGGGTTGATCGCATCCTGCGCGTCGTAATAGGCGAGCTCGAAATGGAGGTGCGGTGCACCAGGCGCCGTGCAGGTGCCGGTCAGCCCGACGAGCCCAATGACCTGACCCCGCGTTATGGTCTCGCCCTTGGCGACGAACCGCACGTCGAGGTGCGAGTACCAGGTCTTGAAGTCATGGCCATGTTCGAGCGTGACGACCTCGCCCGGGCAATCCGCCGGGCCCGACCAGATCACGGTGCCGTCGGCGGCCGCGATCACCGGCGTGCCACGCGGCGCCAGGATATCGATCCCCCGATGTACCGGCGGCAGACCCGTCCCGCCATAACCGGCACGGAGCCGCCCGGTCGGCCCGTGGCGCGCCCCGAAATCGGACGCGATCGGAAAGGCGTCCGGCGGCATCACCACGCCGATGTCGTGCGGAGTGCCAGTCCCCCAGCGGCGGACCGTCCCGAAATCGATGTCGAGCGCATCGAGGGCCCTGGCCGGATATGCGGCAAGCAGGGCGCCACCGGCCCAGAGGGCCGATCGAAGCACATCGCGCCGTGTCGGGTCATCGTTCATTCGGGCTGTCGCAGGTTCAGGCTGGCGGAAGTTCGCCGCATCATGCAGCGCCAATCGTTACCGGTCGCTGAATGCCGGCACGTCCACGCCAGTGCCGGATTTCCGGCTTGCCTGGCAGGAGACGACAATGAACGAAAACAAGGCCGACGAGATCCTGGCGCTCTACTGCCGCCGCGCCAACACCGTGTCCCTCCTCGAGGCGGGCCCGGCCGAAGCCTTCCGCCGTCGAGCCCGCCCGCACGCTCCGCAGCATCCGCAAGGTCAGCCAGGCACCGCTGTTCGCGTCGTTCTGGCAGACCGGCCCCCCAAGCCACCATCCCCCTCTCCCCGAATGAGGGAGAGGACCGAATGCGGAGCATTCGTGGTGAGGGGGCCGCGCGCGTCGGCGTGTGGAAAATGCGGGCTCGATGCTGCGTCTCCGGCCGGCGGACGCCGGCCACCCCCTCACCCGGCCTGCTTCGCAGCCCACCCTCTCCCTCATTCGGGGAGAGGGAAATTTGTGCCCCAGGAATCCCAACGCGCCCGACCGGGCGTGCGGCCGCAAGGCCGCCCCATCGGAGGCAATCGCAAAGCGATTTGCCGCGAGATAAAAAGATGGTGCGCCCGGCAGGACTCGAACCTGCGACCTGCGGATTAGAAGTCCGCTGCTCTATCCAGCTGAGCTACGGGCGCTTGGGTCTTCATGGCGCCGGTTCGGCATCAGGTACCGGCCAATCAGGTACCGGCCAATCAAGTATCGGCCAATCAAGTATCGGGCTGGCGCCACTTGAAGTTGTCGGCGTAGGCCTTTGGCTTGACCCGGCGTTCACGGGGCAACGCGATCACGGCCTCGTACCCCTTCTTCTTGGCAAACGCCTCGGCCGCGTCCTGGCTGTCGAACCGCAATCTCAGCTGGCGCGACGTGTCGGCCGAGCTCACCCAGCCCATCAGCGGGTCGTGGGTCATGGGCGCAAGTCGCTCAAGCTCCAGCACCCAGGTCTCGCTGTTGGCCCGGCCCGACTGCATGGCGTTCTTCGGCGGCTGGTAGATATACGCCTTCATCGCGGTCACCGTTCTTTCCTGGCGGACTGCCCAGTCCTGTGTGGTCGGGGAGACTGGATTCGAACCAGCGACCCTCTGCTCCCAAAGCAGATGCGCTACCAGGCTGCGCCACTCCCCGTTTGCTGGGCGGGTTGCCCCGCCGCCGCTCCAATACCGTATGAAAGATGGGGGAACAAGCGGGCCGTGACAATCCCGGAGCGCCGTCTTACGTCTGTCGGGTTCCCGCCCGCCGCCAATTCCGGACAAAGGAAACCAGATGTCATCCCGCACGCTTGAAATGACCGACCGGCTTTACGATTACATGATCGAGGTCTCGGTGCGCGAGCCCGATGTCCTGCGCCGGCTCCGCGAGGAGACCTTCGAAAAGGTCGACATGGCGAAGATGCAGATCTCGCCCGAGCAAGGCCGGTTCATGGCGCTGCTGACCGAGCTCACCGGCGCGCGCAAGGCAATCGAGATTGGGACCTTCACCGGCTACAGCGCGCTGTCGGTGGCGCTTGCCATGCCGGACGACGGCCGCATCGTCGCCTGCGACATCAGCGAGGAATGGACAAACGTGGGCAAGCCTTACTGGAAGGAGGCCGGGGTCGCGCAGAAGATCGACCTCCGCATCGCGCCCGCCAACGAGACCCTCGACGCGCTGATCGCCGACGGTCAGGAGGGCACCTTCGACATGGCGTTCATCGATGCCGACAAGGAAGGGTATCAGGGCTACTTCGAGCGCTGCCTCACGCTGCTGCGTCCCGGCGGGCTTGCCATGATCGACAATGTCCTGTGGGGCGGATCGGTCGCCGACCCCTCGGATACCGACGACGACACCGTCGCGATTCGGGCGTTCAACGCGAATCTCCGGGACGACGAGCGGGTGACCCTGTCGCTCGTGCCAATCGGCGATGGACTGACGCTTGCGCGCAAAAGGGCATGAATTAGCCCTTTGATCCGTAAGCACTTTCTTAACCTTAACTTCAGGAGTCGTTAAACCCGGAGGGGTACCATAGCATCGAAGCTGTCCCGATCTTCGGGACAAGCCACCTGAGGAGACCCCTTATGCGTTATGCATCGATACGGGTATCCGGACCGCTCGCGGTCCTTACGGCGGTGGCGGCGGCAACGATGGCGCCCTCAATCGCCGAAGCCAAACGGGTCTGCGACAAGCGGGCCGATGTGTTGACCCATCTCGCCAAGAAATACTCCGAGAAACCGACATCTGTCGGCGTCACCGCGAACGGCGGCATCGTCGAGCTCCTGTCGGAGAAGAGCGGCAAGACCTGGACGTTGATCGTTTCGATGCCGAACGGGATCAGCTGCCTGCTGGCGGCGGGCCAGGACTGGGACAGCCACCCGCTCCGCCAGATCGGCGAGCGCACCTGAGCTAACCGGCCTCGCCTCCCTCGCCCCCCTCGCCTGCACCGCCAGCGGGGGCGAAGACGACGCGCTGGTAGAAGAAGCCGATCGCGACCAGCGTGCCGCCGAGGCCGAGGAACGAGAGCGCCCGCAGGAGCCCCTCGAGCGCAGCCATGTCGGACAGGAATACCTTGGCGACCGTCAGCATGATGACGGCAAGCGAGGCGTATCGAAGCGCCGCACTCTCCCGCCACAGCCCGAGCCCCAGCAGCACCACGCCATAGACCAGCCAGCCCGCCGAGTACGACCACCACTCGCCGTCGGAAAGGTTTCCGGTATCGAGCCGAGTGCCGTGGAAGGCATGGCGGATCTCGAGCGTAACCCAGGCGAACGCCAGCATCAGCCCCAGCATGCCGGCAAAGCTCCGCACCGGCTTCCACTTCGCCTTGCCCTCGGCCCTCCAGAACCAGGCCGCCGCGATCGCCGCCGGCACCGCATAGAGCAGGAGCAGCAGGTTTGCGATGGGCAGGAACCCAACCTTCTCGCCGGTGAAGTACGGGTTGAACAGCAGCAGATGGCCGCCGATGACCTGACCCGTGGCGAGCGCCGCATAGACCATCCAGCCCCAGGTGAAGACCGTCCGGTCGACCTCGAGGTGCTTCCAGAACATGACCAGCCCGGTCACGCCCCAGACGGCGGTGTTGATCGCCATCTCCGGCAGCTCGTAGCGCCAGTGATCCAGCCGGCCGTCGGGCGACATGAGGTGGCGCACTTCCATCGAGATCAGCAGCGTCAGGAAGATCAGGCCGCCCGCCTCGAGCAACGCCACCAGCCGGTCGCTGCCGCCCTGGCCTGACAGGGGGCGGAACAGGCGCGCGGCATACCAAAACGCCAGCGCCGGCAGGCCATAGCCATAGAGCAGCCAGTTCACGCCGGGCGCCACGCCCGAAATCGTGTAGTCGAGGACATAGGGGTTGAGCGCGAGCCGGGCCATGACGATCATCGCCACCACCTCGGCAATGCGCCGCAAGGCGGCTTCCGGCACCCGCTTCTCGACATGCGCAATCGCCGGCAGCATGACCGCGAAGGCCACCGTCAGCCAGGCGTCCCGCAGTAACATCGTGGCACCCAGGACAAGGGCGGCGATGGTCGCGACCGCAAAGATCGCGAGCGCCGGTTGGCGGCCTTCGATCCGCCCCTGCCGGCTCGCTGCCGTGACGAACACCAGCGCGAGCGCGAGCGCCGAGAGCGACCAGCTCACGCTGGTCTCAAAGCCTTCGATCCGCCAGTATGCCGTGGCGAGCAGAACGATCGGGGTGAACGCCGAGACGCCCGCCCAAAGCACCGGGCGGCGCGCCTTCCCGATCGCCGCGTATCCGGCCGCGAGGAAGGTGAGGCTAAAAGCGGCGCAGGTATAGAGGAACGGCAGCAGTTCGCCGGGGGTCACTGCGGTGTCGGTGCGGGGCGAGGCCGAAACGAACACCGGCGTGTGCCAGCCGAGCATGAACAACGCAACCAGCACCGCTGCCAGCGGCGCCAGCACGTCGAACTTTTGCACCCGGAAACCATATCCGAGATAGAGCGTCGCCAGCCCGGCCACCGACAGCCGCGAGACCAGGTCGTAGCCATCCAGCTGCGTTCCCATGAACATCACGGGCACCGCCGCGATAGCCGCCAGGAACGCGATCTGCATCCCCGGGTCCGTCCATGAGAGCGTGTCTTCGTCGCCCCGCGTATGGCGCACCATCAGGAAGAGCGCCGTGACCGCAATCGTGTAGGGCCCGACGATGGCCATATCGCCCGGGTCCCACACCGCCACGGTCCAGAGCAACGGCCATCCGAGCGCACCGATGAGTGCGAGGCAATTGAGCCACCACCAACCGCGATAGCGCGTGATCCAGACCGCTGACGCGGTAACCGCCAGCAGATACGGGAACAGCGCGATAGCATTCGTGCCGCCGGTCGAGATCAGCAGCGGCGTCCAGTAGGCGCCGAGCACGCCAAGGATGGCGACGAACGGCCCCTGCCAGAGCGACATCGCAATGGCGGCCACGGCGATCACCGCAAGTGCTGCAAACGCAATCAGCGGCGGGATCAGGCCATAGAGCGCATAGGCGGCGTAGATGCTGCCGAACGCGATCGACACACCCGCAGCCGTGAGCGCGCCCGGCACAAAGTCCGGCCGGATCTGCGCGATCGCCTGCTGCAGCGGGCGGCGGCGCAACCATTCGCCGCCGCCCGCGAGCGCGATGCCCAGCAGCACGCCGGAACTCACCCGAAGCGCCGGGCCGAACCAGCCTTGGTCGATGGTGAATTTCACGAGGAACCCGCCGCCGAGCGCAAGCGCCAACCCCCCCAGCCAGACGAGCCAGCGGGAGGTCAGCTTCTCTTCAAAGCTCTGGGTCCCCGCCGCGCGTTTGATCGCTGCGGCCTGGGGTGCGTCGAACGCCGGCGGTTTCGAGGAGGTTGGTGTTGGTTTGGCGGGTCTGGGCTTCGGCGGTTTCGCTTTCCAGCGGCTCCCGCCGTCGCGGCGTTCCGCGGCCTGTGCCTTCGTTTCGGGCTTCGTTATTGGCACAGCGGGTAGCGTTTGCGCTGATTTGGCCGCTGAAGGTTCTCCCGGTGCGGTTCGGCCCAAGTCTCCACGCGCCATTCGATTTTGAAGATCGCGTATCGCGCGGCGGTTCTGAAACGAGAAGACCAGTGCCACGATCGATATCACCGGCACCACACCCAGAAAGAAGACCAACATGACCACCCAGAAATCCATGTCTACACTCCCCTGCCGGCGGCACTTCGCCGCAGCCCTATTTAATGAACAAAGTTCAATTCAATGCCATATAGGGTCATTGTCCGGAACTGCAAGCAGAAACTCCGCCGGTAGTGCACAGACTATGGAGCGCCGGTCGCTTTCGCGATGGTGTAGATCTCGGGGCGCGCGGGCGCTGGGTCCTGCGGCAGGTCGGAAACCGTCGTATACCAGTATTCCGGCAATTCCCGGCCCGGCAACCGGTTCCACCAGAGGCCCCGCAACACGGCTTCGCCCCGTGCCGGCAACACTTCGGGAACCGCAATACCGTTGAGTTCCGCCCAGATACCGGACCAGCACCGCGCCGTGGACCACGGATTGTACCCGCCCCCGCCCAGCACGAGCAGCCGCGGCGCCAGATCGCGGAGACGACGGATCAGCAAGCGG
>JAJFFI010000386.1 GCA_021776755.1 Alphaproteobacteria bacterium
TACTCCACCTTCGTGCCCGCGTCCTTTGCCCGGGCCTTGCCCTCGGCAATGCGCGGATGATTGGTGTCGTCGAGAAACTGGAAGGTGCTTCGGTTCAGGTCGAGGCCAACGTATTCCTTGGGCATCCGGGCCAAGCGCAGCATGTTGTCATAGAGCATCGGGCCGCACCCGGCATTCAGGACCGCATCGCCGTCGATCCACCCAAAGCCGGATTGCCAAAACTCCGCGACGTCCGGCCAACGGGCATTCTTCGCCTGGACCCGCGCGTAATAGTCGCGGATGTAGGCGTAGGGCGCCTGGTCATGCATCGCGGGACGCCTCCCGGCGGACGACAAGATAGGACGAGCTGTAGGGAATGTCGGGGCCGGTTTCGGGGTCATGCCGGGTCACCTCGAGGCCGGGGATCGCGTCGAGCCCGGCGGCCGGATAGAACAGCCGGCCCATGCGGTAGGGGTCGCGCAGCACCAGGACGGCGCCCGGATCGGCGCGGTCCATGAGGCCGCGGATGATACCGGCCTTCGCCGCGTGGCTGTCGTCCTCGAGGCTGACGCCGAGCAGCACCGTGCCGATAATCGCGTCATAGCCGGAGAGATCGGTTTCCCGGTCAACGCTCGCCTCGACGGTGCGGATGGCGTTCGCCTGGGCGCTGACCGCGACCAGCTTGCGGGCGATGCCGATGGCTTCCGGGTCGCGCTCGATGCAGGTGACTGCTGCCGCCCCGTTCTCATCGGAGAGTGCCGCGGCGAAGGCGAGCGCCGTCAGCGGCAGCGGGCCGGAGCCCAGAACCGCCAGCCGCTTGCGGCCGGCCAGGGCCTCCGCGACCTTCGGCGCGCGGGTCCAGTGAGCCTGTTGTTCGAGCAGGGCCGCGAGTGCCGTTGCCGGATCACGCTCCATCAGAAGCGCCCGGGCTTCTTCGTATTCAGTATCGAACTCATAGCAGGCGCGGAGCTGGTGCAGGCGCGGGGCAGCCGCCCGGATGGCTTCGTCGGCAAACACCGCCTCGCAGAATTCGGCCCCCGCACCCCGGACGTAGGCATCGAGCTCGGCGAAGACCGGTTCGATGACCCGGTACCACGGGGAAATCTCGCCATAGGCCGCGCCCGGCACCAGATATGTCGAGCCGTTGACCGATGCGTCGTCGCTCCCATCCGGATGGCGGAGCGGTTCGAGCCGGCCGCCATAGAAGGCGAGGACGCCGCAAAGCTCGCGGACGGCCGTGAGTTGAGTGGCGGGGCTTTCGATCGGCTTGCTCATGTGCGGCCGCGCTTGGCGGCACCGCGATCCACCAGGATCATCGTGAAGCTCTTGTGCGGCGGGTCCGGCATGATGCGGTAGTCGAGCCCTTCGAGCTGCGCGAGATCGACCGAGGGATAGATCACCCGGCCCGGCCCGACCGCCGTACGGAACGTGAGCACCGAGTTTTCCGGAACAGCGCCCAGGAAGTGGTCGACGATACGGGACTTGTCCCGGGCGCTGGTGCCGACGACGAGGCCCACCATGACGCAGTCGAAATCGTCATAGGCGTCATAGGTGTGGGCGTCCGCCGTGATGATCTCGAGCCGGCCGAAGCCGAGGATTTTTGCGACCTCGCGCGAGAGGGCGGCCGCGTCCCCGCTCTTCTCGAGGCATACTACGGTCGAATCCGGATTATGGTTCATGTAGTTGAACGGCGTGGTCGGGAACGGTCCCGCACCGACAAATACCAGCCGTTTCGGGTTCCAGGGCGCGAGCGCCTTCGATTCGAAATCCACCGCCTTGTCGTACCAGTCCCGGCTGCGGAATTCCTGGGCGGCCGCATCGCTCTTCGCCCGGATCATGTTCTCGGCGACCACGGTCTCGCGCTGGTACTCATACTCGGCGCGGACATCGTGGACGCGCTCGCGGATCGCAATGAACCGCCCGTGGGCCAGGATCGACTCGATCAGGTCTTCGCCGGCGCGGTCGAGAATTTCATCGAGCTCCGAGAACAGGCGCTCGCGGGCGGCAGGGCTGCTGGCGGTCTCCTCCACGACAGCCTCGCAAAGCGCCAGCGCACGGTCGAGGAGACCAGTGTCATCGCCGGCCGGCAGGTTTGTGTTGCGGTTATTTTCGGGCATGTGATTTCGCTTTCGCAAGAAACAGGCAAGTTGAGGTGCGGCGGGTCAAACGCCCTTGAAGCTGACCTGGCCTTCGCACTCGAGGGTGTCGCTCATCGACAGTTTGGCTTTTTTCTCGCGCTGCTGGGCGCGCCACTTGCCGTATTGGCCAACGGCAATGCCGAGCACAATGATCGCGCCGCCAATGAGGATCGGCGTGCCCGGCCGCTCGCCCAGCAGCAGAAAGGCAAACCCCACGCCGGCGATGGGCGTGAAGGACGAGGCGAGCGAGACATCGGAGGTGCGCGCGGTCTTGATGCCGGTGAGCCAGAAGAACTGCCCGCCAACGACGATCAGCGCGCCGTAGACCAGCATCCACTGCCAGAGGAACGGCGCGAAGACATCGATGAAATGTACCCAGTCGAAGAGATAAAGCACCACTACAAAGAAGACGGCGGCGCCGAGCCCGGTGCGCGCGACCGTGAAAATGCCGAGCGGTATGCTCTGCAGACGGACCTTGGAGACCACGATTCCGACCGCGGCCAGCACCGCGCCGAGGGCGGCATAGAGTTCGCCCTTGCCGAACATGACGCCAAACATTGCGGCTTCCGCAGCGAACGCGACGACGACACCGATAAAGCAGATCACCGCGCCCAGGATGGACCAGAAGTCGGCATTCTCCTTCAGGACGAAGAATGACAGGCCGAGCAGGACGAAAGGCTCAATCCGGCCGATCAGGATGACGTTGGTCACGGTGGTGTTCTCAAGCGCGAGGAAGATCACCGCAGGCGACACCGCGCCCGTAAGCCCCGCGAGAAAGACGATGCTGATCCAGTCACTCCGCGAGAGTTTGCCGACCGCCTCGCGGGTCCATTGCTTGCGATAGACGATATAGAGCGTGGTGGTGGCAACGAGATTGCCGACGAACAGCACGTTGCAGAAGCTGATCGGGTTGCGGCCCATCACCAGGTTTTCGGCGCCGAGTTGGAACAGCAGCAGCACGATGGAATTGGCCGAGGCAAAGATCAGCACCGCGATCCAGACAAACGCGACGCTGAACCGCGCGCTGCCCACTCCTGCTCCGGCTGTCGTATCGCTCATCGTTCCCACCCCTGAAACATCCACCCGCAGCCCCAGTTCTTGGGAGCTCTGTGGGCGTGTCTGCGTTCCAGAGTAAATACGCAGGTATGCCCCCGCGCGCCAGTCACACTCGCTTCACAAGTGCGTATTGCGGGCGTGAAGGCCCCAATGGGCCGGACGGGCGTTCTTTGACGGCTCAGAGTCGGCGGTCAACCAACAACCCCTTGACACTGGGCAGTCTGTCGGATAATTGAATTCAGAATGTTGAATTCTGAATTCAATTATTGAAGGTCCCACAGTCGATGAGAGCTCTTCGTACAGCACCCGGTCTTGCCGAGCAGCTTTACAGCGCCGTCCTCGATGAGATTTGCGATGGCGCGCTGGCGCCCGGGGCGCATCTCGTGCAGGAGCAACTGGCCGAACGCTTCGAAGTCTCGCGCCAGCCGGTCCAGCAAGCGATGGCACTGCTCAAAGCGGACGGGCTTGTCGAAGATGTGGGCAAGCGTGGGCTGCGGGTTGCGGCCCTCGATCTCGGCCGCATGCAGCATCACTACGAAATCCGCGCAGCACTCGACGCGCTCGCCGCCCGCCGCGCGGCCGAGCGTGCCCAGGCCGACGCAGCCGTGGCACGGGACATTGGTGAACGGGGCCGGGCTATTCTCGCTGACGGGGCCCGTGCTGTTCGTGATGGTGCACCCCGCGAGCAGATCCACCACGACGAAGTCTTCCACAAACTGATCTACGAAGCCTCCGGCAATCCGCTGATGGAGCGCACCGCCGAGACCCACTGGCGGTTTCTGCGCCGGGTGATGGGCGACGTTCTGCGCCATGCGGAGACCCCGCGGGAAATCTGGCGCCAGCACGGCGAAATCCTGGCCGCCGTCGAGGCCGGCGACGCGGACCTCGCCGAGGAACTGGCGCGGGCGCACATTGCCGGCGCGGCCGGACGGCTTGCCGAGTCGCTCGCAAACAAGGGTGCAGAAAAGCCATGACGATCGCCCCCCTCACCCTCGGCCAGGTGCTGTCTGTCCAGGCGCGGCTGCAGCCGGAGAAAATCGGCGCCCGCGATCTCGCGCGCTGTTTGTCCTACCGGCAGTGGAACGCGCGCGCCTGCCAGCTCGCCAATGCACTCCTCGGGGCGGGACTCAAGAAGGGCGACCGCGTGGCGGTTCTGGCCTACAACCGCATCGAATGGGCGGAGATCTATGCCGCCGC
>JAJFFI010000387.1 GCA_021776755.1 Alphaproteobacteria bacterium
CTTGATGCCGGTCTCGAGCACCTCGGCCTCGGTGGACTGGTCCACGAAGGCGGGCGCCTGGCGATGGATCGGGAATTTCTGCTTGGTCTCGACCGGGCCACGCTCGTCGATCGGATTGCCGATCACGTCGATGATGCGGCCCAGCGTCTCGGGACCGACAGGCACCATGATCGGGCTTCCGGTGTCCTTGACCTCCTGGCCCCGGACCAGGCCGTCGGTGACGTCCATCGCGATGGTCCGGACCACGTTCTGGCCCAGATGCTGCGCCACTTCGAGCACCAGCGAGTTGCCGTGGTTATCGCAGTGCAGTGCATTCAGAATCGCGGGCAGTTCGCCCTCGAAACGAACGTCCACGACGGCGCCCAGGACCTGGGCGATGGTGCCGACAATGTTCTTGGCCATTGGATGCTCCGTTTTTTCAGCCTGTGCAGGGTGGCGCCCCATATCCGGGCCGCGCCGTCCCCGTCAGAGCGCTTCCGCGCCCGAGATGATTTCGATCAGTTCCTTGGTGATGATCGCCTGGCGGGTCCGGTTGTAGATCAGCGTCAGGTCGTCGATCATTTCGCCCGCGTTCCGGGTCGCACTGTCCATCGCGGTCATGCGCGCGCCCTGCTCCGAGGCGGCGTTCTCCAGCAGTGCGCTGAACAGCTGCACCGCGAGGTTCCGCGGCAGGAGGTCGGCGAGGATTTCCTCTTCCTCCGGCTCGTATTCGAACACCGCACCCGACTGGTTTGCGCCGCCGCCGCCGGCCGCTTCGCCGCCCTCGTCCAGCTCCGGCACCGGGAACGGCACCAGTTGCTGGGCGGTGACGACCTGGGTCATCGCCGATTTGAAGCGGTTGTAGAACAGCGTGCAGACGTCGAATTCACCCTCGTCGAACATGCGCGTGACGATGACCGCGACCTCCTCGGCCTTGGCGAAGTTCAGCCGCGGCTTGTCCATGCCGGTCATCGCCTCGACGATCATGCTGCGGTAGTCGCGGCGGAGATTGTCGCGGCCCTTGCGCCCGACGGTCAGGATTTTCACCGTCTTGCCGTCGGTTAGCAGCTTCTGGATATGCTTGCGCGCGGCCCGCGTGATGGTGCTGTTGAAGCTGCCGCAGAGCCCGCGGTCGGCGGTCGCGACCACCACCAGGTGAACGTCGTCGCTGCCGGTGCCGGCCAGCATCTTCGGGGCGCCCGCCCGGCCCTGCATCGAGCCCGCGAGCGAGCCCAGCATGCGTTCCATGCGTTCGGCATAGGGGCGCGAGGCCTCGGCCTGCTCCTGGGCACGCTTCAGCTTTGCCGCCGCCACCATCTTCATGGCGGCGGTGATCTTTTGCGTCGACTTGACGGTGTTGATCCGGGACTTGAGGTCCTTCAAGCTCGGCATGCGGCGCGTTTCCTATTTAGCGTCGTGTGACCTTCGGGCGGGGCTTGGGCGGCGGGGCTCAGGCGAATTTCTTGCCGAAGTCCGTCAGGAAGGAGTCCAGTTTGGCCTTGGTGTCGTCCGAGATCTCGTGCTCCTCGCGGATCGTGCTCAGGATATCCGCACCGCTTGAGCGAACCTCGTCGAGCATCGCCGCTTCATAGCGGTTCACGTCCGAAACCTTGAGATCGTCGAGATAGCCGTTGGTGCCGGAGTAGATCGAAACCACCTGCTCCTCGACCGGCATCGGGCTGTACTGGTCCTGCTTCAGCAGTTCCGTCAGCCGCTCGCCCTTGGCCAGCAGGCGCTGGGTCGAGGGGTCGAGGTCGGAGGCGAACTGCGCGAACGCCGCCATCTCGCGGTACTGGGCGAGATCGAGCTTGATGGTGCCCGCGACCTGCTTCATCGCCTTGATCTGGGCGGCCGAGCCAACGCGGCTGACCGACAGGCCGACGTTGATGGCCGGGCGGATGCCCGCGAAGAACAGCTCGGTCTCGAGGAAGATCTGACCGTCGGTGATCGAAATCACGTTGGTCGGGATGTAGGCGGAAACGTCGCCGGCCTGGGTTTCGATGACCGGCAGCGCCGTCAGCGACCCCGCGCCATGCTCCTCGTTCATCTTCGCGGCCCGCTCCAGCAAGCGCGAGTGGACGTAGAACACGTCGCCCGGATACGCCTCGCGTCCCGGCGGGCGGCGGAGCAGCAGCGACATCTGGCGATAGGCCACCGCCTGCTTGGAAAGATCATCGTAGACGATCAGCGCGTGCATGCCGTTGTCGCGGAAGAACTCACCCATGGTGCACGCGGTATAAGGCGCCATGAACTGCAGCGGCGCGGGCTCGGACGCGGTCGCGGCGACCACGATCGAGTATTCCATCGCGCCGTTGTCCTCGAGCGTCTTCACGATCTGCGCGACCGTCGAGCGCTTCTGGCCGATCGCGACGTAGATGCAGTAGAGCTTCTTGCCCTCGTCGTCGCTTTCGTTGACGTTCTTCTGGTTCAGGAAGGCGTCGATGGCGACGGCGGTCTTGCCGGTCTGGCGGTCGCCGATGATCAGCTCGCGCTGGCCGCGGCCCACCGGCACCAGCGCATCGAGCGCCTTGAGGCCGGTCTGCACGGGTTCATGCACCGATTTCCGCGGGATGATGCCCGGCGCCTTGACCTCGACGCGCATGCGCTTGTCGGCCTTGATCGGGCCCTTGCCGTCGATCGGGTTGCCGAGCGCGTCGACGACGCGGCCGAGCAGGCCCTTGCCCACCGGCGCATCGACGATGTCGCCGGTCCGCTTGACCGTGTCGCCTTCCTTGATTGCGCTGTCGTCGCCGAAAATCACGATGCCGACGTTGTCTTCCTCGAGGTTGAGCGCCATGCCCATGATGCCCCCGGGGAACTCGACCATCTCGCCCATCTGGACGTTGTCGAGGCCGTGGACACGCGCCACGCCGTCACCGATCGACAGCACCTGGCCGACCTCGGCGACATCCGCATCCGCGTTGAAATTGGCGATCTGGTCTTTGAGAATAGCGGAGATTTCCGCCGCACGGATGTCCATCACCCGGTTCCTTTCATCGCGAGTTGCAGCTTCTGCAATTTCGTTCTGACTGAGCTGTCGACCATGCGCGACCCGACCTTCACAACCAGGCCTCCGATCAGCGCAGGATCGACCTTGAGATCGACCGCGACCTTGCCGCCGACGCTTTTCTTCAGCGCATCGGTCACGGCCTCAATCTGCTTGTCCTTCAGTTTGACGGCCGATGTCACCTCGGCCGTCACTTCGCCCCGCCGCTCGGCGAGCTGGCGGAGAAACGCATCGATAATGGCCGGCAACGCAAAGAGCCGGCGGTTCTCGGCGACGACACCGACAAGGCGCCGGGTCAGATCGGACCCGCCCGCCTTCTCGACGATGGCCGCCATCGCCTTGGCTTGTCCATCGCGCTGCAGCAAGGGCGAACGCAGCATGTGCGAGAGATCGTCGCTCTCCGCGATGATTTCGCGCAGCGACGTGAGATCGTCGGCGACCGCATCGAGCGCCTTGTCGCCATCCGCCAGCTCATAGAGCGCCGTGGCATACCGCTCGGCGATCGCGCCGGTAACCCGCTTGTCAGATGCCAAGAATTCCGGCCCCCAAGCCCTCTGTCGGCGGCCGTTTCCGGGGATCAAACCCGAACCCGCAGCCGCGGTCCAAACACCTGTTATCCAATAAGGTTCGACCGGTGAACCCGGCTCTGTCGGAACCCTGTCAGGCCCCCCGGACCCGCGCACGCGAAAACGCGCGCCGATCCGCAACGGCGGGCGTTAGGTAACACAGCCGATGATGCGTTGCAACAAGAACCAAGCCCGCAGAAAACCGCCGTTTTTGGCCGCATGGTGCGCCCGGACCGATGGCCCTTTCCCGGCGGCAAAAGCCCTCCCGCGGGCCGCCGCGGCGCGCCTTCCGGCCCCGCCGCGCGGTCACGGGCCGGAGGCGTGCAGATCCTCGATCCGGTCGAAGATATCCTCCTCGATCGCGGCCCGCACGCCGGTCGCATCCCGGGCGCGCAGCGCGCCGATGACCCGGTCGTGGCAGGTGTTGGCATCGATCCGCATGGCGCTCGCCCGCTCGATGCCCTGGCGGAACCACGGGCCGACCTGAAGCCACAGCACCTCGATCATCCCGAGGAGCGTCGGCCGGTTGGCCGCGGCGTAGATCGTGAAATGGAAGCTGTAGTGATTGCGGATGTAGCCGTCGAAATCGCCCGCCGCGAGGGCGGCCTCCATTTCGCCGATCAGCTGTGCGGCCCGGTCGATCGCGGTGTTGGAAATGTGATGGGTCGCCTGTTCGGCGGCCATGCCTTCGAGCGCGCGGCGGATCTCGTGCAGTTCCAGCAGCCGGTCGCCGGTCATTTCCGGCACCCGGATCGTGCGGCTGCTCGACAACTCGAGCGCCCCGTCGGCGACCAGCCGGTTGAGCGCGTCCCGCACCGGCATCAGGCTGGTGTTGAATTCCTCGGCCAGCGGGCGGAGCGGCAGCTTCTGGCCCGGCACCACATGCCCGCCCAGCAGCAACCACCGGCAGCGCTGCAGGATCTGGTCCCGCAACGGCTCACCCGAGTGCCGCTGCAGTTTCGCAATGCTGCCCGTTACTGATCCCGTTGCTGCCATCGAGTCTCCGCCGAACACGCCGGTGAGCAAAAACCGGTTCGGATCATCCGGGCCGCAGGTGCCTGCCAACCCTGTTGAGGTCCTCCTTGATATCAACTATTTCGCCAACTTTCCACGGAGCCTGCGCTATGATAATTTGTGATAACAAACACTATGATTGGATAAATTAGCTAAATTTAGGGGATTTTACGAGTATTTTCGGTATCATTGACTCTTGTATTTTATAACTGTAATACCAGTTTTGCCGCGCGAATACGCCCATGAGGGCGAATTCGGGCCCGGGCAGCGGCGTGTGCGCCGCAGCTCAGAGAAAGTTCGGGGCTCCGCAAACCGCTGCGCCGGCTCATTTCGGGAGGAGAGACATCATGAAATCCAGACCAACCAACACGCTTGGGAGCATTGTGCTCGGCGTGGCCGCGACCTGCGTGGCTTTGCCGGCATCCGCCGATATCACGGTTGTGTCGTGGGGCGGCGCGTACTCCAAGAGTCAGGTCGAGGCGTACCACAAGCCGTTCACCAAGAAGACCGGCATCAAGATCCTGTCGGAGGACTACAACGGCGGAATCGCCAAGATCAAAGCCCAGGTCGAGACGAAGAACGTCACCTGGGATGTGATCGACATGGAGCCCCAGGACGTCCAGCGGGCCTGCGAAGAGGGTCTTCTCGAGAAGATCGATGCGGCCCAGCTGCCGGCCGCACCGGACGGCACGCCCGCGACGAAGGATTTCGTGGATGGCGCACTGCACGAATGCGCGGTTGCGACCATCGTCTGGTCGACGATTTACGCCTACGACAAGACCAAGTTCAAGGGCAACGCGCCGAAGACGGTTGCCGACTTCTTCGACGTCAAGAAGTTCCCGGGCAAGCGCGGCATGCGCAAGACTCCGGAAGTCAATCTTGAGTGGGCCCTGATCGCCGACGGCGTCCCGGGGGCCGACGTCTACAAGGTTCTCGCCACCAGGGAGGGCCAGGATCGCGCATTCAGGAAGCTCGACACCATCAAGGGCGATGTCGTCTGGTGGGAAGCCGGCGCCCAGCCGCCGCAGCTTCTGGCCGATGGCCAGGTCGCGCTGACGCAGGCGTATAACGGCCGTACCTTCAACGCCATCGCGCAGGAGAAGAAGCCGTTCGAGATCGTCTGGGATCACCAGATCTGGTCGATCGACATGTGGGCCATCGTGAAGGGCTCAAAGAACGTCAAGGAAGCCCTCGA
>JAJFFI010000388.1 GCA_021776755.1 Alphaproteobacteria bacterium
CAGCGCGTCGAGCAGCGCCTGACCGATGACCGCAAAGATCGGGCTCGGCCCGAAGGCAAGGCGCACGCCGGCGAGATAGACCGCATAGCCCGGGACGCGCTCCGGCACCGGCACGAACGCGCCACCGGTCGTTCGTGCGACCAGTTCGCCGGTCGCCGCAATCCCGGCGGCCATCGATTCATAGAGCGGGCTGTCCGGCGTGCGGAGACTCTCGGGACCCTCGAAGATGACCGCGAGATAGACCAGCCGCACCGCCAGCGCCACGAGGAAAATCACGACTGACGTGCGCTTGTTCATTGCCGCTCCAATACGACCAGCATCCGGAACGCCATCAGCGGGCCGAGCACCGGCATCAATCCGCCCTCGAGGCCGATCAGCGGTTTGGCGAGTGCCGCCGGCAACAGGCTCCAGGGCCGGAACCCGCCGGACAGCGGATAGGCGAACAGGCTGAGCAGTCTCGAGCGCTTCACGTGGAGGTCGGGAAACAGTTTGTCGAACGCCGACGGCCGGCGGAAAAGCAGCGTCGGGATCGCCTGATTGGCGTCATAGGGATCGCGGTCCGGGCTCGGCGGCGCATCGGTCAGCGGATCGTCGGCCATCACCACGGGCTCGGGATGGAAATGCGTATAGAAGATGCGGCTGACCGGCGTGATTGCGGGCTCCATCAGGACAACCCGCCCACCCGGGCGCAGCACCCGCCGGGCTTCCTCGAAGAACCGCCTCGGGCGCTCCACATGATGCAGCACGTCGAACATCACGATGTTGTCGAAGCTCGCGTCCGCAAACGGCAGCGCCTGGGCGTCGCAGATCGCATCCAGCCAGTCGACGTCGATGATGTCGGTGCTGACGACATCAGGCGCAAACTCCTTGAAGTTGCCGGACCCGCCGCCGATCTCGAGCGTGCGGCCTGGCACGATTTCGGCGGCCATCCGCGCATAACAGTCCTGGTAGACCGCCCGTAGCACGGGCTTCTTCTGCCAGGCATGCCGGTAGCCGGCGATCTGCTCGGTCGCGGCTTGCGGAGATGCGGTGGGACCGGTGCTCATGGTGTGAGGCTCCGCAGGCGCGCGGGCGCTCAGAACGCCTTCAGCTTGAAGAAGGCGAAGACCACCATCCGGAGCAGCAGCCAGCCGTGCCGGAACCGCGAAATCTGTGTCTCGCCATAACTGCGGCTGCGGTAGCGGATCGGAACCTCGGCGGTGCGCATGTTCATCTTGGCAGCACCGAAGATCAGGTCGAAATCGCCGAACGGATCGAACTCGCCGAAATACGCCCGGTTCGCGGCGATGCGCTCGTAATGTGCCTTGGTCATCACCTTGGTGCCGCAGAGCGTGTCGGTATAGCGCTGGTTAAGGAGCCAGCTGAACAGCCACGAGAACACCCGGTTGGCGATGTGGTTGAGGAAGCGCATCGCTTCCTTTTCCATTGGATAGACCATGCGGGTGCCGTTGATGTACTCGCCCTTGCCTTCCTTCAGCGCGTTATAGAATTTCAGAATGTCCTCTGGCGGGACCGTAAGGTCGGCGTCGAGAATGATCAGCACGTCGCCCCGCGCCATGTCGAAGCCCTTCCGCACCGCGTCGCCCTTGCCCTTGCCGTCCTGCACCGTGACCTTGATGTCATGGTCGGGATAGGCATCGATCACGCGGTTGATCTCATCCAGCGTACCGTCCGAACTGTGGCCCTCGACGTAGAGAATTTCGAGATCCTTGCAGAATTTCGGCAGCCGCTTGACCGCGTCCTCGATATTGCCCTTCTCGTTGCGGCACGGCACGAGCACGGTCGCCGACAGCTCGTCGTATCCCGCAAGCCGCATTGAGCGCGCGACCATGTAGTTCCGCAAGCAGAGCCGGCGGATGAACGGCAGGGTCGCGAAGTAACGGTTGATGAAGGTGCCGACGCCCAGCAGGCGATACGGGATCAACTGGCGCCACTCGCGCTTCACCACGTCGAAATCGGCAAGCTCGAGGATGTTGGACGTGTCGGTCGTGGACAGCCAGTTCTGGGTCAACTGCGGCATCCGCGCACCGACCATCTCGGCCGCGCGCAGCATCGGCTCCCAGAGATTGGCGTAATACGCGATGACGATCCGGGTGTCCCGATGACACAGGGTGTGGAGTTGCTCGAGCGTCGCCTGGCAGTCATCGAGCGAGCCGATCGTATCGGACAGCATGATGACGTCGAACGGCCCATCGAGCTCGCGAACCGCCTCGAGCACCTCGACATCGGCGTGGTGAAACTCGAGATCGGGATGCGTCTCGCGGGCGATCCGCACCATCTGCTCGCTGAAATCGATGCCGACGCCGTAAGACGGTTTGAGCCCCGCAAGCAGATCGCCCGGCCCGCAGCCAAGATCGAGAATCCGAAGTCCCTCGGGGATGAGGAACCGCATGTATTCGAGATCGAACTCATAATAGGCCGCGTTCTTTTCTTTCCAGTCGCGGCGCTCGGACGCGAGGCGGTCGGCAAGGTCGCGGATGGCTTCCTTGCGGGCGGACATCTTCGAGCGGAGGGGGAGGGTCATCGGGGAATACCGTTTTCCTGGACGAAGAAATCAGGGGGACTTGGCGCCGGATTCGCTGTCGGCAACGTCGGACAGATGCACGGCCTCGACCTTGCGCCGGTCGCTCAGGAACCACAGGACACCACCCGGAATGCCGACGATCATTACTGTAAAACCAAACATGACGGAAAGCACGAAAGCCTGTTCGGCCGGCACACCGACAAACCCGAATGCCGTGACCATCGCGCCCTCGCGCACGCCCCATCCGGCGATCGAAATCGGCAGCATGCTGACAAGGATCACGATCGGCACCAGGATCAGGCAATGCAGCAGTGTGACATCGAGGCCCAGCGCCAGCGCAATCAGGTAGACCGAGTAGGCCACACTCATATGAATAAAGACTGAAATGATGAGCACGGGCGCCAGCGCCTGGAGCCGCAGGAAGACCTTCCGGGCATCGCGGGCGAGCGCGGCAACTCCCCGTGTGACGGGCCAGCGGAACACGGTTTCCGGCAGCCGGTCGAAGCTCATCAGGCACACGTAGCCGAAGAGCCCCAGCACCAGGATCGCGGGCACCGCCCAGCGCGCCGGGTTGTCGCCGATCAGGTCGAAGATCGCGGGTTGGGCGAGGGCCGCCATGATGCAGAGCGCGGCAAGGGCTGTGAGACGATCGAGCACGACGCTGTTGAAGGCAGCCGACAGGGTATGCCCGTCCTTGTAGACCCGCCACACGCGCACGGCATCGCCGCCGATCGAGGACGGCAGGGTCTGGTTGAAGAAGTTTCCGATCAAGACATGCCGGAAGGCCGCGCCGAGCGGCATTTCTGATTCGATGGCCCGAATCACGAAAGTCCAGCGCCACGCCTGAATCAGGATCAGGGCCGCCAGCAGCAGCGCCGAGGCGGCCAGGAGCTCAATACGCGCCGCCGAGATCGAGGCCCAGAGCGCCGCGACATCGAAATTGCGCGAAACCAGCCAGATCAGAACGGCGGATATCGCAAGCTTGATGAATATGCGTATCATGGACGTTGCGGGCCCCGATCGATGCACGCTGCCTCGCGAGGGGCGGATCGATGCACGGGGTTCTTGACCGTTCTTGCGGAGCCTGGAAAGGACGCGCCTTGATATCAGTGAGCCTTCGCCACCGCAAGCGGACCCGCCCGGCGCGCCCTTCGGCGCGGGCCCTCAAGGGCGTGCGGACCTCATGAAGATTCTGGTGACCGGCGGGACGGGACAATTGGGCAGCCGGCTGGCAGAGGTGCTCGCGCCGTTTGGCGATATCGTGGCGCCGGGCCGTGAGGTGCTGGACCTCACGGATCTGCATGCCGCGCGCGAAGCGGTTGCCGATATCGTGCCGGACCTCGTGATCCATGCAGCGGGCTTCTCCCGGGTCGACGCGGCCGAAGCCGATCCGGAGGCCGCCATGACGCTGAATGCAAAGGCGACCGGCGCCCTGGCCGGGGCAGCGGCCGAGGCGACGGCGGCCATGATTTTCTATTCCTCGGCCTATGTCTTCGATGGCGGCCGGCAGACGCCTTATCGCGAGGACGATCAGCCCGCCCCGGTCAACCGCTTCGGCTCCAGCAAACTTGCCGGCGAGACGGCGCTGGGACTCACCGGCATACCGCACATCATCTACCGCTGCGGCTGGCTTTACTCGGCGCGCGGCCGGAATTTCGTAACCAGCCTGCTGGACGCAGGACAGCGTCCCGAAGGCGGCAGTATCGCCGTCGCCTCCGATCAGAGCGGATCGCCGACGCCGGTCGGAGTGGTCGCGGAGGCGACGATCGCCGCGGTGAAACGCGGGCGCGAGGACATCCAAGCCTATCTCGAAGCGAAAGGCGGCCTCTATCACATCTCGTGCCGGGGCGGGACCAGCTGGCACGGGTTGGCCGCCGCCGTAATCGGCATCGCGCGAAAAAAGGGGCTTGCCTGGCACGCGGGCGAGCCTGTTGCGGCGTCGCATCTCGACCTGCCGTTCCACGCCGCGCGGCCGCGTTCGAGCCGCCTCTCGACCGGGCGCATCGAAGACCAGTTCGGAATTTCACCGCCCAACTGGCGCGATGCGCTGGAAGGCACGATCGCCGATTACGTGAAAGCGCGCGCGCCGGGCTAGGCCGGCCACCGCCGCGGATCGGTTTGTCCGCGATCGAGGCCCGCGAACAGCGCCATCGCGTCTGCGACGAGCGCCGCGTCGACCGGGGTTTCGAAGGCCGCGAGATTGGTGGCGAGCTGATCCGGATCGGCGACC
>JAJFFI010000389.1 GCA_021776755.1 Alphaproteobacteria bacterium
TGCCCGGCAAACCCGCGGCACGGCGCATCGCGTTCGATCCGGGCCCGGGATGGGAGCAACGGCTGGCAGGATTTGGCGATGACTGAGCCCGGCAGTCGCGACGCCGAGATCGAGGCCTTCCTCGCAACCACTCCGTGGCGCGACGCCCGCCGGTTGCGGCTTGGCGGCGACGCCTCGTTCCGGCGCTACGAGCGGCTCGAGGGCGGCCCCAGTCCCGCAATGTTGATGGACGCACCGCCGCCGCAGGAAGATGTGCGGCCATTCGTAACCGTCGCGCGCCACCTGACCGGTCTGGGGCTGAGCGCCCCGTCGATCCACGCCGAAGACGCCGGACTTGGCCTGCTGGTGATCGAGGACTTCGGGGACGCCACCTACACCCGCAGGCTGGCGGCCGGGCAGTCCGAGGAGGATCTCTACGCGCTCGCGGTCGAGGCCCTGATCGCGCTCCACCGCACACCAAACGCCGCCGCGGTCGACGTGCCCGTCTACACCGACGAGAAGCTCGATGAAGAGGCCATGCTGCTGGTCGACTGGTTCGCGCCGGCCGCCCTCGGGGCGCCCTTGCCTGCCGCCGCGCGCGCCGAATACCAGGCGCTCTGGACGCCGCTGTTCGAGACTGCGCGCGCGGTGCCGTCCTCGCTCGTGCTGCGGGATTTTCACGTCGACAACCTGATGTGGCTGCCCGCACGGAACGGCGTCGCCCGTTGCGGCCTGCTCGACTTCCAGGACGCCGTGACGGGGCCGGTCACCTATGACCTCGTTTCGCTGTTCGAAGACGCCCGGCGCGATATCGCGCCCCACATGATCCGGGCGCTGCGCGCGCACTACCTGCGCGCCTTTCCGGAAATCGACGCCGCGGCCTTCGATCTCTCGTTCGCGATCCTCGGCGCACAGCGCCACGCCAAGGTCATCGGCATCTTCACGCGGCTCTGCGTCCGTGACGCCAAGCCGGTCTATCTCGAACATATTCCCAGGGTCTGGTCGCTACTTGAACATGCTACAAGCCATCCGGCGCTCGCAGACGTGCGCGCCTGGCTCGACCGCCACATCCCGAAAGACCAGCGCGGCATTCCCGGGACCCTTGCCGACGCTACCGCGGAATCCGCGGAACTGGAGAAAGCGACATGACGACGACGATCGACCGCGCCATGGCGCTTGCCGCCGGATACGGAACCCGAATGCGGCCGTTGACCAATTCGGTTCCGAAACCTCTGATCGAGGTTGCCGGACGCACCCTGCTCGACCGCACCCTCGACCGCTTCGAGGACGCGGGGCTCGAGCGTGTCGTGGTCAACACCCATTACCTCGGCGAACAGATTGTCGATCATCTCGGCAAGCGGCCAGCGCCCGCAACCGTGATCTCGCCCGAGGACCCGCTGCTGGAAACCGGCGGCGGGGTCGTCAACGCGCTCGAGCTTCTGGGCGACGATGCGTTCTTCGTCGCCAACAGCGACACGCTGTGGATCGATCGGGAGACGACCGCGCTCGACCTGCTGCGGAAGACCTGGGACGGTGACAAGATGGATGCGGTCCTGCTGCTCCACCCAACCGAAACCGCGGTCGGCTACGCCGGCACTGGCGATTTTCACATCGAGACCGACGGCCGCGCGCGGCGGCGCATCCAGGGCGAGCCCGCGCCCTATGTCTTCACCGGCGTCCAGATCCTCCATCCGCGGGTGCTCGCGGGCGAAGAGGTGCGACCGTTCTCGCTTAACATCACCTACGACAAGGCGCTCGCCAAGGGACGGCTCTTCGCGGTCGTCAATCCGGGCGAGTGGTATCACGTCGGCACGCCCGAAAGCGTTCCGCTGGTCGAGGGCCTGCTCGCGGAACGCGGCGACCCGGCGGCCCGCCGGGCGACCGCCTGAACGGCCGCCCGATCGGAATGCCGTCCGAACCTGCCGCAAGCGGCCTCTTTACGATTCCGCCGTGGGTGCCGTTTGTCGATGCGCTCGCCCAGGGTGTTCTCGATGAATTCGGAGGCGACCACACCGCGCGGGCCGGGCTCACGATTTTCCTGCCGACCCGCCGGGCCTGCCGTGCGTTGAGCGAGGCCTTTCTGCGCCGGACCAACGGCGTGCCGGTGCTGCTGCCCCGGCTCCGGGCGCTGGGCGAGGCCGACGAAGACGAGATCGAGATCGCGGCGTTCGACGGCGGCGGAAGCGGCGCGCTCGCGCTGCCGCCCGCGATCGGCGATACCCGCCGGCTGCTGCTGCTCGCCCAGGCCATCATGAAACTGCCGATCCCGCCGCCGCCCGAGCAGGCCGCATGGCTCGCCCGCGATCTCGCCGCCCTGCTCGACCATGTGCAGACTGAGCGGCTTTCCTTCGATGCCCTCGGCAGCCTCGTGCCCGACGATCTGGCCGCGCACTGGCAGACGACGCTCGATTTCCTGTCGGTGCTGACAAAGGTCTGGCCGGGACTGCTCGAGGCCGAACAGGCGATGGATCCCGCCACGCGCCGCAATGCATTGCTCGAAGCGGAGGCCGAGCTCTGGTCCGCCTCCGAACCGCCCGCGACCCACGCAGGCCCGGTGATCGCGGCGGGCTCCACCGGCAGCGTGCCGGCAACGGCGGACCTGCTGCGCGCCATCGCCGGGATCGAACGCGGCCGGGTGATCCTGCCCGGACTCGATACCCGCATGGAACCCGCGATCTGGGAGAAGCTCGACGCGGCCCATCCGCAGTACGGCATGCAACGATTGCTCGAACATCTGAGTGCGGATCGCGGCGA
>JAJFFI010000390.1 GCA_021776755.1 Alphaproteobacteria bacterium
GGTGCCGGCCTGGTTCGTGGGATTTGTTCTGCTTTGCGCCTGGTATGCCTACGCCTGGAACCGGGTCGGGCGCGACCCGGACACGCTCACCCCGGTGCCGATGTTCGCGCCGCCCGACGGAATCTCCCCGGGTGCCGCCCGCTACATCTACCGCTCGCGTTACGACGACCGCACGTTCTCTGCGGCCCTCATCAGTCTCGCCACCAAGGGCGCGCTCAAGATCCGTGAGATCGACAAAGGCTTTGCACTCGAGAAGGTCAGCCGCGGGAAAGGCAAGTCGCCGGGCGAGCAAGCCCTCCTCAAGCCGCTCTTCAAATACGGCAAGACGGTCAAGGTCACCAGAAAATACAATGCCCGTATCCGGATCGCGAACGACAAGCTCCGCGACACGCTCCGAAACGAGTTCGAGGCCTACACGCTCCGCCATAACCGGTGGTGGCTGGTCCCGGCGTTCCTTGTCACCTTCGCGTCTTTCGCGCCACTCGTCGCCGCAAGCGATCGGTACGACGACGCCTTCGCGTCCTTCATCCTGGGACCGCTGGCGCTGATGCTCGGATATGGCTTCGCGCGGGTCGGTTATTCGCGTTGGACAGACCGGCGCTGGTTCTGGGCGATTGTCTGCTGGGCCCTCGCCGCCGGCATGCTCGCTTTCACGGTCTATGCCATGCACTACGGCATCATATTCGTCTCGTTCCCGGCGACGCTCGCCGTCATCGCAACGACCGCGCTGTTTCTCGTGTTCTATCAGTTGATCAAGCGCCCGACCGAGCTCGGCACCGATATCGTGCGCCGGCTGAAGGGCTTCCGCATGTATCTTGAAACCGCCGAGCGTGACCGACTCGCGGCTCTCCATCCACCGGCACGCACGCCTGAGTTGTTCGAAAAATTCCTGCCCTACGCCGTCGCTCTCAATGTCGAGAACGCCTGGGCCGAAGGTTTTGCAGAAGACATGAAGGCTGCCGGCATCAAGCCCGCCGACTATCTGCCCAACTGGTACGACGGAAATGTAAGCAATCTCGGCACGCTCTCGACGACCCTGGCCTCGGGGTTTGCGTCAACCGTTTCCCAGGCAACGGTCCGCCCAAGCGCCTCGTCGTCCGGCGGTTCGTATTCGCCGGGCTCCTACTCGGGCAGCAGCGGTGGCGGCTTCTCGGGCGGCGGCGGCGGAGGCGGCGGCGGCTGGTGAGCACACTCATTCAAATTTCAGAAACCGGAGACCAGGGATGACGGGGATTTTCTCATGGCGCGCAACTGGATGGCTTGCCAGGGCTGCGGCGTTGATCTGCATCGCACTCGCCCCTTCCGCATCGATCGCGCAATCCCAGACCGAGCGGATCATCAATTTCGACTCCCGGATCGAGGTCCAGACCTCGGGCGACGTACAGATCACGGAAATGATCACCGTCTATGCGGCGGGGAGGAAAATCCGCCGCGGCATCTATCGCGACTTCCCGACGGTCTACAAGGATCGTCTGAACAATACGGTCCGTGTCGGGTTCGAGGTTCTCGATGTCCGCAAGGATGGCAAACCCGAGCCGTACCGGGTCGAGAACCAGACCAACGGCAAGCGCGTCTACATCGGCGACAAGAACATCTTTCTGCCGCGCGGCGAATACACTTACACCATCCGTTATCGCACAAACCGGCAGATCGGGTTCTTCAAGGCCTACGACGAGATCTACTGGAACGCGACCGGCAACGGCTGGGATTTCCCGATCGAGCGCGCCAAGGCGACGGTCGTGCTGCCCCAGGGCGCGCAACTCGTGCAGACCGCCGGCTACACCGGCCCCCAGGGTGCGCAAGGCAAGGACTTCCTCGAAGGCGAGGACCTGAACGGCAACCGGACCTTTACAACGACCCACACCCTACCGCCCCGCACGGGCCTGACGGTCGCCGTGGCCTTTCAAAAGGGTATCGTTACGGAGCCGAGCGCCAGCCAGAAGGCGGGGTATCTCCTCACCGACAACCTGAGCTTCATCGCGGGCCTCATCGCGCTCGCGGTCCTGATGATCTATTACCTGTTCGCCTGGGTCGCCGTCGGCCGCGACCCGGAAAAAGGCGCGATCATCCCGCGCTTCGAGCCCCCAAAGGGGTTTTCCCCCGCCATGTGCCGGATGCTGATGAAGATGGGATACGACAAGTCGGCCTTTGCCGCCGCCATCGTCAGCCTGGCCGTGAAGGGCTACCTGAAGATCGAGGAAGACTCCAACAAGGATTACACGCTCCGCCGCACCGGGACTGCGAGCCGCGACCTGGCGCTGTCGCGCGGCGAGCAAAAGCTCGCGAACAAGCTCCTCGGTCCCCGCAAGCAGATCGCGCTCAAGCAGAAGAACCACAAGGCAATCGGCGGTGCGAACAAAACGCTGAAGGCGTCGCTCAAGGCCGATCTCGAAATCACGCATTTCAAAAAGAACACCACACACTTCCTGATCGGCATCGGGGCCACGCTGCTGGTGATCCTCGCGGTCGTGTTCGGGTCGAACGATATCATCGGCGCGGGGTTTCTCGCGATCTGGCTGTCTTTCTGGAGCATCGGTGTCTTTGCCCTCGTGCAGCAGGCGATCAGCCAATATCGCCAGGGCAACAAAGTCAGCGGCATATTTCTCACGTTCTTCGCAATCCCGTTCGTCGGCGGAGAGATTGGCGGGCTCGCGGCATTCACCGAGTCTGCGGGCGCCTATGCCGCCGCGATCCTGGTTGCCACGGCCGCGGTCAATTTCGTTTTCTACCATCTCCTGAAAGCGCCGACGCTCGAGGGCCGGCGGATCATGGACGAAATCGAGGGCTTCAAGATGTATCTCGAGACCGCCGAGAAGGACCGGCTCGAAGCGATGCACCCGCCGGAGAAGACGCCGGAACTGTTCGAGAAATACTTGCCCTATGCGATGGCGCTGAACGTCGAGAACGAATGGGCGGGGCAATTCGAGAATGAACTCAGCGCGGCATCCACAGGCACCGACCGGGGCTACAGTCCGTCGTGGTACAGCGGTAGCAGCTGGAATTCGCTCAGCGCGCCCGGCTTTGCCAGCAGTCTGAATTCGGCCTTCGCGGGCGCCGTGTCATCGTCCTCGACCGCGCCTGGCTCGTCATCGGGCAGTGGTGGCGGCGGGTCGTCCGGCGGCGGCGGCGGCGGTGGCGGTGGCGGTGGCTGGTAGGGCTGGTAGCGGCGCGCCACCCGGCAGGACTTGCGCCGATCCCGCGGGCTTGGGAGCGGGAATTGGCGCGCCCGGCGTCTTCTGCAGCAGCCACCAGGCGGGCTTGTTGAGATTGACCTCGACGAGCCGGTCCTCGTCCATCAGCAACAGCGTCGTGCCGCTCATCGTGTAGTTCCGCAACTTCATCCGGTGCGGCAGCGATATGACATGCTCGCGGGTCCGCGCGCGGTCATGCAGCACGAGCTTGTCGGGCTCTATTGTGACCGTGATCAGAAGGTCGGCGCCCGCAAGACGGCTGCGGCGCTGCACGATCGCCGGGAAGGTGCTGACATCAAGCGGGAAGGCATTTTCAAGCGACAGGCCGAGCCCCTTCTCTCCGACCCGGCCCATGAAGAAGCCGCGCTTCTTGCCGTCGGTCCAGCGCACCTTGATCAGCGAGAACGGCCCGTCGCCCACGGACAGCACCTTTGCCTTTGCGCCGCCCGCCGGCAGCGCGGTCGCGGGCCTCCCTTCGCCAAGGAAATCGAAGACCCGGGCGTCGCGCGTGAAGAGCGCGCCGCTGCCGCGTTGGCCGTAGTACGCCGTTGGCGGCGGGTCGGTGGCTTTGGCTTGATCGGTCCACGGCGCAATCCCGATCCGCCTGAGAGATTGGTCGAACGTCAGGAGCCCCGCCCGGGTCGGCACCCGGTAGCGCGCGGCCTCGCCCTCCCCGGTCACGAAGGGCACGCCGCCCGCCTCGTCGTCGCCGAACCGGCCCGCGCGCATCCGGCGGGTCACCGTCTGGCGGCGCGGATTCTCGGCCGACTCGATGGCCAGCAGCCGCCCGGATTTGGCATAGGTCCAGAGACCGTCCGTTCCCTGGTCCTCGAAACAGGCCGCCACATTGTTGGTCGTGCCATCGGGCGCGAGCAGCACGCCGCCGACGGAACCTGCACTCAGGCAGAGCTGCAAGGGCTTGCCGGCCTGGCGCATCAGGCCGACCGCCGCGACCTGCTTCGGCTCGACGCCAGCAATGTTTTCGGGCCGCTCGATAGCGGTCAACGGAATGCCGTTGCGATAGCCCCGGAACCAGCCCCCGACATCACCCGCAAACTCGAGCCGCTCGGCCTCGAACACCGCGACGCTGGTGATGCGGTCGAAATCGAAGCGCCCGTTTGCCAGTGGATTGGGCTCACCCTTGAAAGAGAACGTCAGGCGCCCCGGGCTGCCCTGCACGCGCTCGACCGCTTCCCAGGTCCAGGGCAGCTTGTCGCCCTTCACGAGTTCCAGTTTCACGAACGGATCGGGCTCGGTGTATTTGGCAAAGACGCCGGTGTCCTTCGCCGCCGTCAGCACGCCGGTATAGACCGCGTCCGAACGGCCGTTGCAGCGGATCACCACGGTGCCCTGCGCGTTGATCAGATCGGTCACCGGGCAGGCCTTGCCGTCAGGCCTCG
>JAJFFI010000040.1 GCA_021776755.1 Alphaproteobacteria bacterium
GAGAATGTCGTCAACATGCGCGTGTGTCTGCGCGATGTTGCGGACTTTCCGGCCTTCATCGAGACCTTCCGGGAGATCATGGACGGCCAGAAAACCACCCGCACCTGCATCGGCGGCACCCCGCACCGGAAAGGCGTGAACGTCGAGATCGACTGCGTTGCGATGTTCGACGACTGATCGGAGAAGAATTTCTCATGACACCTGTTCAATCACAGACGTCTCGCGCAGGGGTCATGGTCTGGGGCCCGCACCCTTCACTGGATTCGGCTGGCAGAGCGGCGTACGCGTAAAATCAACAAGTTAAACAGCGATCAATTGTGAATTCATCTGAATCCGGAGAGCAGAAATGACCACCAGAGTCGAGCCCGGGATCTGTCAGGGAATCGTTGTGCCGCATGCCCCGCGCCTCGGCAGGCCGGAGATCGTGCCCGACTTTGCACGGGGGCTGGTCGACGGCCTGATAGAGATGGGCCGCGATGTGATTGCCGCGGCACCGGACGTGCAGATCGTTTGTTCGACCCACTATGTCTCTACCTTCAACTGGCATGCGTCGGTGGTTGCCCGGCACACCGGGCGCTGCGTGGCCCAGGAGGCTCCCGACATGATTTCGGGCGAGCCATATGACTATCCCGGTGACCCGGAGCTCGGCCGTGCGCTCAAGGCAGAGCTCGAGGCCATCGGCCTGCCGGTCATCGAGAACGCCGCCGAAGCCTATTCCTGGGACTACGGCACCTGGGTGCCGGTCCACTACATGGACCCGGCCGCCACAGTCCCGATGCTCAACGTCCCGATTGTGCTCGCGGCCGACCTTGAGGAGACGTTCAAGGCCGGTGCCGCCGTTCACCGGGCCTGTGCAAAGACCGGCCGGCGGGCTGCAATGGTCGCCAGCACCAGTTTTTCGCACTTCCTCGTCCGCGGACCCGAGCAATGGCCGACCCAGGAGCGGCAGGACGCAGACGCGCGGTTCATCGGCCTGCTGCTCGACGGCAAGATCGCCGAAGCCTGGGAGTGGTTCCCCGACTACGCGCCGTTCGTTGTGGGCGAAATGCAGGGCAAGGCGCTGGCCTGGCTCCTTGGCGGCCTGATCGAGGCAGGTGCCGACAAATGGCAGGGCAAGCAATATGGCCCCTACGGTCAGTCTTCGGGCAGCGGCAACGCCAATGTCCTGCTCAAGGCGGCCGCATGAAATCGATCTTTATCAATAGTTTGAGCGTTGTTCAGATATGAGTTCGTTCGATTTGAAAGGCGTCATCCCGAACAATGTCGGGCTCGACGAGAAGCCCGAGCTTGCGGCCATGCTCGGCGCTTTTCGCGAGGACTTTCTCGGCTGGTGGGGCGAGATGGGGCCGGAGGGTTTCGATCACGCGCAGGTCTGGCTGCGCACGCCGACGGGCGTCGATGCCAAGGGATGGGCGAGCTATGACTATGTGGCGCTCGCCGACTACCGCTGGGGAATTTTTCAGGCCGAGCGGGACCCGGACGAGCTTGCCGCCTTCGGTGCGCAGGCCGGCACGCCGAAGTCTGACTGTATCCCGGCAGGCTTCCGCGAGGCGATGATCAAGCTGCTCGTGACCCAGGGCGACACCGAGCCGGGGTCGGTCGAGCAGTCCCGCCGCCTCGGCCGCATCGCTCCCTCGCTCTACGACCTCCGCAACCTCTTCCAGTTCCATGTCGAGGAAGGCCGGCATCTCTGGGCGATGGTGCACCTGCTCGGCGAGCATTTCGGCAAGGACGGCGCGCATGAGTCCGAGGGCCTGCTTGAGCGCCGGTCGGGCGATGCCGAAAACCCGCGCATTCTGCAGGCCTTCAACTCGCCCGTGACCGAATGGCTGTCATTTTTCTTCTGGTGCACGCTCGCCGACCGCGACGGCAAGTACCAGCTCCTCGCCATGAGCGAGAGCGGCTTCGATCCGCTGGCCCGCACCTGCCGCTTCATGCTGTTCGAGGAGGCCCATCACATGTTCATGGGCGATGACGGGCTCCGCCGGGTCCTGCAACGCACCGCAGACCTGATGATCGAGCACGATACCGACGACGTCGCGCCCCACGGCGGCATCAATCTCGCGACCTTCCAGCGCTATCTGAACTACTGGGCGCCGCAGACGATCGATCTCTTTGGCAACGAGGTCTCGGACTGGGCCGAGCGGCTGTTCGATGCGGGCATCAAGGGCCGTGCCTACGAGTCGATTCGCTACGAGGATCATGTGAGGCTCGACGACGCGGTCGAGATTTCCCTGCCGGGGGAGGACGGCGCGCTCGAGATGCGGTCGATGCCCCAGCGCCGGGTGCTGAACGAGGTTCTCCGGCGCGACTATCTCCGCGAACTCGACACCACCGTGCGGCGCTGGAACCGGATGCTGCGGAAGGCCGGCATCGCGACCGAAATCCGGCTGCCGGATTCGCGCTTCAACCGCAAGATCGGTACCTACAAGTCGTCTTATTTCACGCCAGATGGAAGGCCAATCAACAAGCTGGCCTATGAAGCAGGGCTGTCCGATTGGCTGCCCTCAGCCGCAGAACGCAAGCATGTTCAATCGCTTATGACGCCCGTGTTCGCGCCGGGCAAGGTCGCCGGCTGGATCGCACCGCCGTCCCGGGGCATTGGCGGCGAGGCTGTCGATTTCGAATACGTGAAGCTCTGAAGCGGCGCTAGACGAGGTCTTTAGGCACCGCATATTCGACCAGCTTGCCGCAGCCATCGGTGAGCGCGCTCCAGCTTTTTGCTTTCAGATCGATGACCGCGACCGCGGCCGTTGGAAACTTCGCGGCGATCCGCGCGAGGTCCGCCTTCGGGCCGCTGCCGGCAAGCCGCAGGGCGAGCGTATCGATGCCCGAGTGGTGCCCGATCATCATCACCGAGGAATAGGTGTCGTCCGCGCGCTTCAGGCGGTCGAGCAGGACCTGATCGCTTTTGAGGTAAATATCACGGTCGAAGGTCACCGGGATCTGCACGCGCAGCACGTCCGAAACCCGATCCCAGGTCTCCACCGTGCGGCGCGAGGCCGAACACAGCACCATCCCCGGCAGAATGTTGCGCTCCTTTAGCCAGGCGCCCATCAATGTCGCGGCGCGCGCCCCGCGGGGCGCCAGCGGCCGGTCGAAATCCCGCAACCCGGCGTCGGTCCAGGCCGATTTGGCATGCCGCATGAGGATGATCCGGCGATTTGTGCCGGCGTTCCCGTTGCGCTTGGTGAAGGACATCGATGTTCCTCAATATCGTGCAGCCAGATCCCGCGGGCCTCAGCGCCATGCGGCCCGCGTTGGCGGGCGCGCCGCATCTATCACAAACCTGTCACAGTCTGCATGCAATTTTCCATGATTGCGCCTCGACCACCATGCAAAGCGCGCGTTACAAAATTCTGGCAGGACGCTAGTCTCCGCCACTCGCCGACAACTACAGGAATTCGGTGGCCCAATTTGATGGCCCGATTTGATGGAAAGCCTGCCCTGATGGAAAGCCTCGAAAACGCAACCCAGCCAACGGCGGTGCCGGAGGGGCGACTGACGGACGTGAAGCTCAAGCGCGCGCCCGAGCGGTTCATCAACCGCGAGCTCTCGTGGCTCGCATTCAACGAGCGGGTGCTGGAAGAGGCACACAGTCCGAACCATCCCTTGCTGGAACGCTTGCGCTTCCTGTCGATCTCGGGCTCGAACCTCGACGAATTCTACATGGTGCGCGTTGCGGGCCTGATGGGCCAGGTCGAAGCCGGCATCTCGGCCACGAGCCAGGACGGCCTTACGCCGGCCCAACAGCTCGAGGCCATCAACCAGCGCGCCCGCACCCTGATCGCCGATCAGCAGTCGACATGGGTGGGGCTGGTGGCGGAGCTTGCCGAACAGGACATCGAAGTCATCACTTCGGACGGCTTGTCGCGCATCGACCGGCAATGGCTGGAACAGCACTTTCTCGACAATATCTTCCCGGTCCTCAGCCCGATCGCCGTCGATCCGGCGCATCCGTTTCCCTTCATTCCGAACCTCGAGTTCGGACTGGTCTTCGATCTTATGCCGCCGGACCGGCCGGAGCCCGTGATCGCGCTCGTCAGGCTGCCCAGTCCGCTAGCGCGTTTCGTGCGCATTCCCGACCAAAGCGGAAAGATCCGCTTTCTGCCGCTCGAAGACGTCGTCAGCCTCTTCATCGGCCACCTGATTCCCGGCTTCAAGGTGCAGGAACTGGGGCATTTCAGGGTCATCCGCGACAGCGAGATTGAGATCGAGGAGGAGGCGGCCGATCTTGCGGGTGTCTTTGAAAGCGCGCTGAAGCGCCGGCGCCGGGGCAATGTAATCCGGCTTTCGGTAAATAGCGGAATGCCGGCCCGGCTGCGCGATTTCCTCGTCGATCAGCTCCACATCGAACCGCAGAACCTGTTTGCCCATGACGGCATCGTGGGCGTCGCGGATGTCTCGCAGATCATAACCGATGAGCGCCCCGAGTTGCTGTTCAAGGCCTACGACCCGCGGTTTCCCGAGCGCATCCGTGACTTCGGCGGTGACTGTTTTGCCGCGATCCACGCCAAGGACATCATCGTCCACCACCCTTATGAGAGCTTCAACGTGGTCGTCCAGTTTCTCCGCCAGGCGGCCAACGACCCGCAGGTCGTGGCGATCAAGCAGACCTTCTACCGGACCAGCAAGGACAGCCCGATCGTACGGGCACTGATCGAGGCGGCCGAGGCGGGCAAGTCGGTAACTGCGCTGGTCGAGCTCAAGGCGCGGTTCGACGAAGAGGCCAACATCCGCTGGGCCCGCGACCTCGAACGCGCCGGCGTGCAGGTCGTCTACGGCTTCATGGACCTGAAGACCCACGCGAAGGTGTCGCTCGTGGTCCGCCGCGAAGGCGGCCGCCTGCAGAGCTATGCCCACTACGGCACCGGCAACTATCACCCGATCACCGCCCGCATCTACACCGATCTCTCGTTCTTCACCTGCGACCCGACGCTCACGCGCGACGCGGCCATGCTGTTCAATTTCATGACCGGCTACGCCCGGCCCGAACCCATGAAGGAAGTGTCGATTGCACCTTTCGAATTGCGCGACACGATCAAAGAGGGGATCGCCGCCGAGATCGCGAACGCCAAGGCCGGCAAGCCCGCCGCGATCTGGGCGAAAATGAACTCGCTGGTCGACGAAGAGATGATCGACGCGCTCTACAAGGCCTCGAAGGCCGGAGTGCAGATCGATCTGATCATTCGCGGGATTTGTTGCCTCCGCCCGGGATTGCCCGGCCTGTCCGCGAACATCCGCGTCAAGAGCATCATCGGCCGCTTTCTCGAGCATTCACGCATCATTTGCTTCGGCAACGGTGCACCGCTGCCGTCGCGCGGGGCGAAAGTCTACATTTCGTCGGCCGACTGGATGCCACGAAATCTGGACCACCGGGTCGAGACTCTGGTGCCCATCAAGAACCCGACCGTCCACGAACAGATTCTCGACCAGATCATGGGCGCCAACCTGCGCGACAAGGTGTGCAGCTGGACACTCGGGCCCGACGGCGAGTACGAACGCGTGCGGACGGACGGCAAGGGCTTCTCGTGTCACGACTATTTCATGACCAACCCGAGCCTCTCCGGCCGGGGCAGTGCCCTGAAGAAGGCGCCGCCGGTGCAGCCGCCGCTGTCCGCGCAATCGGCGAAACCGTCGAAGGCGGCGCGCGGCAAGCGCGGCACTCCTGGAACGGCACCCTCGAAGGCTGCGAGCGCGAAATCAGCAAACGGTGCGAAGTCGACGGGGAAAGAGCCGTCTGAGCCTTCCGAGTGACGCCAAGCCATCGGCGGACACGAATCCGCCGATGCGACCAACGCGCCGCGCCCGGTAGCTGAACGTCGTATAATTTCTGATCAGCTGCGGATTTCGGCGGAATCTCGAAGATTCGCGCATTTCCTGCGGCGAGATCGACCGCGGAAACGGAACCGCCCGCTGGCTCGGCTATACTCAAGGGGTCAGTCGACTTGTTCCCGCGCCGGGCAGTCGGCCAGGAGAGATTTTGGACATGGCAGGATGAACGTCGACGCCGGCCTAGCACCCGCCCATTTCATCGACTCGGCAACAGGGCCGGTGGGAGTGGTCGATATTGGCTCGAACTCGGTCCGCCTCGTTGTCTACGATGGCCGGCAGCGCGCCCCCATTCCATTGTTCAACGAGCGCGTGCTGTGCGGCCTCGGCCGCGACATCGGCCAGACCGGCGTCCTGCATCCCGATGGCGTTACGCGCGCGTTGAAGACCTTGCGCCGGTTCGCAAACCTCGCCCGGCATATGCGGGTCGAAGATATCTCGGCCGTGGCCACCGCCGCGGTGCGGGATGCCGCCGACGGCCCCGAATTCGTCCGCGCGGTCGAGCAAAACTGCGGCTTTTCGGTCGACGTAATCAGTGGCGAGGACGAGGCCCGCTATTCCGCGCTCGGGGTCGTGTCCGGGTTTCCCCAAGCCAGCGGCATCATGGGGGACATGGGCGGCGGCTCGCTCGAACTGGTCGAGATTGGCAAACACGATGACGAGGCCGGGCAGGCGATCACCTTGCCGCTAGGTGTGCTCCGCATGATGGAAACCATGACCGGCGGGGCAAAGGCCGCCAGGGCCGCCATTGAAACCCAGCTTGATCGCGCGCCCTGGCTGGTGACGGACCGCGAAACCGGTGCCGGCGGGGCGCGGGGCGGCGTGTTCTACGCTGTCGGCGGCACCTGGCGCAGTCTCGCCCGCATTCATATGGTCGAAACCGGCTACGCGCTCCGTGTCATCGACCATTACCAGGTGCCCACAAAGAAACTGCTGAAGATCCTGGCGCGGGTGGCGAAGATGAGCCACGACGAGGTCGCGGCCTATGAGGGCGTGAAGCAGGCGCGAATCGACACCCTGCCGGTGGCCGCCCGGGTGCTGGCGGCTGTCCTCAAGCGCATCCAGCCGAAGTCGGTGATGTTTTCCGGCCAGGGTCTCCGCGAAGGGCTGCTGTACCACCGGCTGCAGGATGAGGTTCGCGAACAGGATCCGCTCCTCGAGGCCGCGCGGGCCTTTGTGCGCACCGCCCGCCGGTTTGCCCCGATCAGCCACGACCTGCTCGAAATCACCGCGCCGATCTTTGCCCGGGAAAGCGACGCCGAACGGCGTCTGCGGCTGGCGGCCTGCCTGCTGGCCGACATCGGCTGGCGCGAGCACCCGAACCACCGTGCGGATCATGTGATCTATCGCGTGCTGAACCTGCCTGCGGTGGGCCTGACCCATGAGGATCGGCTGTTTCTGGCGGAAACGCTGGCCACCCGCTATGGCAAGGACTTGCCGCGTGGTGCCATGGAAGCGGCAGAATCCTTGCTACGTAAGGGAACCATTCGACGGGCCAGGGTGCTCGGCACCACGCTGCGGCTGGCGCTGACGCTCTGTGGTGCTGCCCCTGATGTGCTGCCCCTGTTCAGTCTGCAGTCGAAAGGCAAGACGCTGCGGCTTCGCACCGGGCCCGAGGGTTCCGGTTATCTCAACGAGATCGTCGAAGCCCGGCTCGCCCAACTGGCCACCGTGGTCGGCAAGACGCCTGAGGTGAAAGTCTCGAAGTAGCGTGCCAGGCGCTATCGGTTCGCGGTTCCCGCCACGTCAAGCATGGCATGCAGCAACACGTCGCAACCGGCGGCGAGATCCGCAGGCGTCGCGTTCTCCGCTTCGTTGTGACTGAGGCCGTCCTCACAGGGCACGAAGATCATCCCCGTCGGAGCGACCTTCGAGATGTAGCACGCATCGTGTCCGGCGCCCGAGATCATCTCCCGGTGCGGCAGATCCATCAGGGCCGTCGCGTCGCGGACCGCGGCAATGCAAGTGTCATCGAATGCGATCGGCGCCTGGTGGGCGACCTGCTTGACCTCCACCTCAAGCCCACGCGCGGACGCAATCTTCTCGCAGAGCGTTGTGATCTTCCCACCCATGCTGTCGAGCAGATCGCCATCGGGACAGCGGAGATCGATTGCGAAGAACACCTCGCCCGCGATGGTGTTGCGCGAATTGGGCTCGACCCGCACCTCGCCGATGGTCGCGACCGCATGGGGCGGATTGGCAAGCGCCACGTTGGTGATCGCGGTCATCATCTCGGCGGCACCCGCCATAGCGTCCCGGCGCACCGGCATCGGCGTCGTGCCGGCATGGCTGTCGCGGCCGCTCACAGTCACGTCGTACCAGCGAAGTCCTTGCGCACCTTGCACAATTCCAATCGTGCGGCCCTGGTCCTCGAGGATTGGACCCTGTTCAATATGCGCCTCGAAGAACGCCTTGAACGGCCGCCCGCCGCAAGGCTCGTCGCCGAGATACCCGATCCGCTTCAGCTCGCCGCCCAGGGTCTTGCCGTCGGTGTCTTCCAGGGCATGGGCGTAGTCCTGATCGTAGGCGCCTGCGAACACGCCTGAAGCGATCATCGAGGGCGCAAACCGCGAACCTTCCTCGTTGGTCCAGACCGAAACCTCGATCGGCGCGTCGGTTTCGATCTCCCGGTCGTTCAGGGTCCGGATCACCTCGAGTCCGGCCAGCACACCATAGACCCCGTCAAATTTGCCACCATGAGGCTGAGTGTCGAGATGGCTGCCTGTCACCACAGGGTTGGCCTCCGCGTTCCGTCCCGGGCGGCGGGCAAAGATGTTGCCCATGGCGTCGACCGAAACCGTGCAGCCGGCCTCTTCGCACCAGCGCACGAAGAGATCGCGCCCCGCCTTGTCCTCATCGGTGAGTGCCACCCGGCAGGAGCCGCCCTTCGCCGTCGCGCCGATTTCAGCCATATCCATCAGGCTCTTCCAAAGGCGGGCGCTGTCGGTGTTCAGGTTTTTCATGGAGTCTCCGGTTTTCGGCAACGGCGCGGGGCGATCCGCCGGACTGGTGGCGTATAACGGCTGTGGGTGCGCGGACAGCGTGGCGCTGCTTGCGGCGGTCCCGCGCGACCGGCACAATATCCGGCGTCCGGCCGGCAACGCCATATCGCGTTGTGGTGGACAACAAGAAACGGGCCGGGGAAAAGGGACGACATGGCTGACACAATCGAGATTCCGGCACGCGGAGGCAAGGCCGCGCGCGTCGCCCGGGGCCAGCACGTCAAGGTCATCAACACGCACGGCGAGCAGGTTGTCGATACCTGGGCCTACAATGCGGATGATCTCAGCGAGTATATGTCGATGCAGGCGACGCGGGCCTACAACCTCGACCTCATTCCGAGGGTGGGGCAGGCGCTCGTGACCAACCGGCGGCGCGAGATCCTGACGGTGGTCGAGGACACCTGCGGCGTGCACGATACCCTGATGGCGGCCTGCGACAACGAACGCTATGGCCTGCTGGGCTGCACCGAGTATCACGACAACTGCGCCGACAACCTGCGCGCCGGCATGACGGAGATTGGCGCCGAGGTCAGCGATGTTCCGAGCCCGCTCAATCTCTTCATGAATATCCCCTGGACCGGGCCGGGCAAGCTTTCGTTCGAAGAGCCGAAGAGCAAACCCGGCGACTACATTTTGATGCGGGCTGAAATCGACCTGATCGTTGCATTTTCGGCCTGCCCGCAGGATATCCTGCCGATCAACGGCAAGGCTGGCAAACCGGTCGAAGCGCATTTTGAGGTGGCGTGAAGGCGCGCCGCGCAGTTGCGCCGGATTGACCAGAGGCAGCAGGGCGGAGGCATGGTTTCACTCTCCATAGGCCGCGATCCCGATTGCGACGTTGTCCTGGCGGACCCGTCGGTCTCGCGCCGCCATGCGCAGATCGAGCAGGAAGGCACCTACCAGTTCCGCATCATCGATCTCGGCAGCTCGAACGGCATCTACGTCCGCCACCGCAGCCGCTGGATCAAGGTCGATGACGCCAACGTCGAACGCGACACGGGCGTGCTCCTCGGCCAGATTGAAACCACGATCGGCGACCTCATCGACATGCAGGACGCGAAGGATCGCCGGGAACGCCCCCGCGCGCCGCGGCCGAAGACATTCGTTCAGGCTGGCGGCCCTCCAGGCGCCGCGCGCGGGCAGGGCGATGTGCTTGAGCCCGACGGGGACGAGAGCATGCCCCAGGGCAGTTCGGGTCCGGCGAGGCCGCGGGCTCCAATCCCCAAAACCATCGATGCAGCACCGCCCGACCATGACCTGCCGCCAAGCGATGCGGCCCGCCGCGCCGCGGCGGCCGCCGCCGGGAGCGAACCATCAGCAAGCAGCCAGCTCAGCGATTTCCACCTGATGGTCGCGGGTGCGATCGCCATATCGATCGCACTGCTCGGGATTGTCTTTGCGGCCCTCCATGTCTCGGGAATCGTCTCGACCTTCCTCTATCACCTCGTCCTCGTGATTGTGACGGTGCTCTATGCCGGGATTCTTTCGGTCTTCACGCTGTTCCTGAGCCAGTTCTTCGGATACCGCGACCTGAACATCTTCCTCTACGCGCTCATCGTGATGACTTTGGCGCTCAATATTTTCAATTTTGTTTTTATCACCGGGACCAATAATGCCGCCTGGGACAGCTTCCTCCAGAACTGGAGCGTGTTACTGCCCTATGCGCTGTTCTCGCTGGTCTACGGAGTGGTCCTGATCGTCTTCGGCATCAAGCTGCTGGGCGTCGCGGACCGCTTCGCGGGGCTCCTGAAACCCTACAGCCTCTGCATGATCGCCGCGGGCTCGCTCTACGGCACCGTACTGTTCTCACTGCTAGGAGTTCCGGACCTCTTCGTCGGTGCCGCCAACGTCATGCTCGGCCTGGTCTTCCTTGAATGGGCCTCAATGATGCGCCGCGAGAGTGTGGCAGCCTGATCGGGTTCGTGATCCGGAAAGCAGTAAGGGCCGGCCTTCCTGGCCAGCCCTTACGAGAATAGCTACAGCTGTGCGCCTCCCTGGCGAAACGATTTCTACCTGAAACCGCGTAGACCTTAGGCTCGATCCTCGCCTTGGGTCCAGTTATCGGTTCGGCAACCGATGGGCAGAGAATATGGCAAAATCTGGATTGGCGCTGTGATGAACGTCACAAGGCTTAGGGAAAAATTAAAAGAATATAAAATCAGATAGTTGATCAGGTTCAATCAGCCGTAACAGGCCGCAGGACCAGTTTCTTGCCCTCGATTGTGACGGCCAGTTCGCTATGTTTGATGGCAAGCGCCACATTGCCGAAGAGCTCGCGCCGCCAGCCCGACAGCGCCGCGACGTCGGCGTCATCGCTGGCGGCAATCTGCTCGAGGTCCGCGACATTGGCCACCAGTTTTTGCGCCACGCCCTCGGATTCGCACTTCATCTTGAGCACGACCTTGAGCAAATCGATCACCGGCCCGAGGCCGTCCGGCAGATCGGGTTTCAGGGGCAAGACCGGCGCTTCGGCATCCGGCACCGCGAGGCCACGGGCCACCGCTTCGAGGATCGCCTTGCCGCCGGCGCCTTCGGCAAGCCCGCGCCCGAGCCCGCGGATGCGTGCGAGGTTCTCGACGGTCTTGGGTGCGCTGCCTGCCAGATCGAGCAGGGCCTCGTCACGGAGCACACGGTTGCGCGGCAGATCGCGCTGCTGCGCCTCCCGCTCCCGCCACGCGGTCACTTCCTTGAGGATCGCCAGCATTTGCGGGCGGCCCGACCGGATCTTGATCCGCCGCCACGCCTCGTCCGGCGCCTGGATATAGGTTTCCGGGCTGGTCAGGATGTCCATTTCCGCGTCAAGCCAGCTTCCGCGCCCCGAGTTCTCGAGCTTCTTGCGGAGCTTCTCGTAGACGACTCGGAGATGCGTCACATCCGAAAGGGCGTAATCGAGCTGGCGCTTCGA
>JAJFFI010000391.1 GCA_021776755.1 Alphaproteobacteria bacterium
CGAGGGGGCCGGACCCCGTGAGCTCTTCGCGGTGGCTGGTGACGATGGCGACGACCATCACGATCGTCAGCACGGCGGCCGCAATGGCCGTGAGAAACCCGAGCATGAGCGCCATGCCCGCGAGCAGCTCGATGACGGCGACGAACCAGGCATTGAACTTCGGCGCCGGGAGGCCAGCCTCGCGTACGGTTTCCTCCATCACCTTGCGGCGCGCGGGGATAAACAGTTTCTCGCAGCCCGAGATCGCGAACATGAACCCTGCCGCCAGACGCGCCAGCAGGGGCCCGATGAATTCGAGCGCGGGGAAACCGGTCAGCGCGGCATTCAGGAGGTCCATCATGCCGTCTCCGGTCAGGCGTGGTGGCGGGTCAGGGCCGCGCGACCTTGATGTCGGTGCCCGAATAGACCGCGCCGAGGAGGCGCTGCATCGCAAAGTCATGGGCATCGACGGCGGCCTGGTCGAGATCGGCGCCGGGCGAGGCGACGAGCTGGAAGTGCCCGTACTCGTCGACCCCGCGCACGAGGACCGCGACATCGCCCTCGACCTTTACCTGCCGCACGTGGGTCGGGATGTAGCGGACCGCGAGGCCGATGCGCCGGTTGGGCGTGGTGTTCGGGTGCGAGCCGTGGGCGAGCTTCACATGGTGGATCGAGACCTCACCAGCCTTGAGGGCCACGTCATGGGCCTTTGACTCATCGACCACATCGAGCTTCATTTCCTGCCCGCGGGTCAGGAGATTGTGGTCGTCGAAGGTGTCGGTGTGTTCGACTTCTTCCCATTTGTGGGAGCCGGCGAGAAACTTCATCGCGCCCGAGGCGACCGGCGCGTCCGAAAGCGCGATCCAGGCCGTGACCACATCGTGCGGCTCGAGCCCCCAGTAGATCGAGTCTTGGTGCCAGGAGACGAAATCCGGGCTGTCCGCTTCCTTGATGAAAAAATTGGTCATGTAGCAGTTGATGTTCGGGCCGATCAGATCCTCGACCGCATCGAGCACGCGGGGATGGCGCACGAGTTCATCGGCCCAGGTGAAGAGCAGATGCACCTGGTGGCGCATGTTCGACTGGATCGGCGCGCCGGTCCCGGCCTCGTACGCCTCGAGCCGCGCCTTGAAATCGAGCGCGTCGTCCTCGGACATGACGCGGACCGGGAACACGAACCCGTCGCGCTCGAATCCGGCGATCTGGTCTTCGGTGAGAATTTTCGGCATCGGCCTGTCCTCCTGGCGCCAATCATGACGCAAGCGGGATCAGGCAATCAAGACCCCCGCAGGCGGGAGCGATATATGGCTCGGCGCTGCACAAAAGAAATGAGCCGTGGGCGAGGGGCACCCACGGCTCAGTACAGGGAGGCGTTAACAAGGGTTCGGGATGTGTGCAGGACGGAGTGTCTTGCCCGTCATCCTGAGCCTTCATCCTAGGCCGGAATCCTTAAGAAAAAATGAATGCGGAAGCGGAATGAAATCGGCACGGGCGGCACGGGCGGCGCAGGCCGTTACATCGCAATCTCGCGGATGTCGACGGTGGACTCCTCGCCGATACGGTCGAAGTTTTCATCGAGCCAATTGCCGGCGGTTTCATAGCCGATGTCGTGGAGGCGTTCGAGGAAGGGCCACTCGGCGTTGAGCTTGGAGGAGCCACCCATGCCGTCCATGCGCTGGTCGGTCTCAATCATGTGCATGCGGACCTGCTTGATGCCGGCGCGGCGTTTGATCTCGCCTTCCTCGATGCGCTCGGTGATGAAGGCGATGGTGCGGAGTTCACGCAGCAGGGTCGAGGTGAAGCTGATCTCGCTGATCCGCTCGAGCACGTCGCTCGCGGTCTTTGGCATCTCGTCGATGACGATGGGGCTGGTCTGGACCATCACGATGTCGGCACTGTCGCAACCATAGATCAGCGGATAGATCGGCGGGTTTCCGACATAGCCGCCGTCCCAGTAGTACTCGCCGTCGATCTCGACCGCCTGGAACAGGAAGGGCAGGCAGCAGGCGGCGCAGATCGCATCCAGCGTGATGTTCGGGCAGTCGAACACCTTGATCTTGTTGGTCTTCACGTTGGTCGCGGAGACGAAGAACTTGGCCTGGTCGCACGAGCGCAGCAGCTCGAAGTCGATCGAGTCCGCGATTGTCTGGCGGAGCGGGTTCATGGTGCGCGGGTTGAAATCGTAGGGCAGCAGGAACCGGGACATGAGGTCGTAGAAGACGCCCCGCGAGGTCGGGTCCCAGCGCTCGGTGCGAAAGACGTTCTGCATCGAGAACCACGACCGCCGGCGCGCGTGGCACGCCTCGGAGATGCCCTGCCAGAACCCGCGAAGCTTCTGCTGGGCGCCGAGCCGTCCGCCTTCGAGCAGGCCGGTGACGAGACACGCCCCGTTGATCGCGCCGGAACTGGTGCTGGAAATGCCCTCAATCACGAGTCGCTCTTCCTCGAGCAACCGGTCGAGCGCGCCCCAGACGAAGGCGCCGTAGCTGCCCCCGCCCTGCAGCGCGAGGCAGATCGTTTTGGTGCCGTTATCTTTGGTGCCGTTCTTGCGCCAGTTGAACATGCGGATACCGCGCGGGAGTGCGGGAACGTTCAGACCAACGACGCTAGATGAAGAGGCGCTCAACGTCCACGGTCGCCCGCTTGCCGAGCCAGGCCGCATCGCCGTCGAGCCACGCGCCGGCCCGCTCGCGGCCGAGATCGCGAAGCCAGACGAGGAATTCCCAACCGGCGTTGAGCTTGGACGAATAGGTGAGTCCGGAGAGCACGTCCTCGGCCTCGATCATGTGCAGATAGACCTGCCGCGCGCCGCAGGCGGGATCGAGATGCCCCGCGTCGAGGAGACGCGTGATGGTGTCGACATGGCGCATTTCGTGGATCAGCGAGGCGTTGAAGCTGATCTCGTTGATCCGGTTCTGGATCTCGCGGGCGCTCTTCGGGGTCTTGACGGTGCGGATCGGATTGATCTGCACGAGGATCATGTCCCGGGCACCCTCGCAGTCGATCAGCGGCAGAATGGAGGGGTTGCCCATGTAGCCGCCGTCCCAGAACGGGTCGCCGTCGATCTCGACCGCGCGGTAGAGCTGCGGCATGCAGGCGGAGGCCAGCAAGGCATCGATGGTGAGTTCCCGGGGTTGAAAGATTCGCGCCTTGCCAGTGCGCACATTGGTCGCCGTGACATAGAGATCGACCCGGGTCTGGTTCTGCAGGCAGTCCAAATCGAGCGTGTCTTCCAGTATGTCGCGGAGCGGATGCAGGTCGCCGGGGTTGAACTGATAGGGCGAGAACACCCGGGTCATGCTTTCGAGGATCTGGTAGGCGGGAATGTGATCGAGACTGCCGCGCCCGCCCGGCAGATACTGGCCGCCAAGCAGTCCTGCGACGAACGGACCGGCTGGCATGCCGGTCGGCAGCGGCGGCGGGGACGGCCATTTCGCCGACACCCGGCGCCAGAAGTCCTCGAGCAATTCGCGGGCGGCCTCGGGACCGCCCTTGTCGAGGCCGCAGATCAGCACCGCCCCGTTCATGGCCCCGGCACTGGTGCCGCTGATGCCCTTGATATCGAGCCGGCCGTCTTCGAGCAGCCGGTCGAGCACTCCCCGGGTGAAGGCGCCGTGGGCGCCGCCGCCCTGCAACCCGAGCGAGACCGGATGGGCCTTGCCGCTGGATTTTTTTGGCGGGGATTTTTTGGCCGGGGATTTCTTTGCCGGGGATTTCTTTGCCATGCGGGGCGCTACTGCGCGGTCCAGCCGCCGTCCATCGGCAGCGAGGTGCCGGTGATCTGGCGGGCCGCGTCCGAGCACAGGAAGACGGCGTAGGCGGCAAGCTCCTCGACCTGCACGAACTCGCCCGAGGGCTGCTTTTCGAGCACGAGGTCGGTGCCGCCTTCCTCGAAGCTGCCGCCGATCTTGTCGGCGCGGGCCTGGATCTGCGGCTTGATGAGCTCGGTCATCGTCCAGCCCGGGCAGATCGCGTTGCAGGTGATGTCCTCGCGTGCGGTCTCGAGCGCGATTACCTTGGTGAGCCCGACAATGCCGTGCTTCGACGCAACGTAGGCCGACTTCTCGACCGACGCCACGAGGCCGTGCGCGGACGCCGTGTTGATGATGCGCCCCCAGCCGGCTTTCCGCATGTGCGGGATCGCATGCTGGATGGTGTGGAACGCCGAGGACAGGTTGACCGCAATGATCTGGTCCCACTTCTCGCGCGGGAAGTCCTCGACCGGCGCGGTATGCTGGACCCCCGCGTTGTTCACGAGGATATGCAGGCCGCCGAGCGACTCGGCCGTGTCCTTCACCAGCGCTTCCGTCTCGAGCGGCTTGGTAAGATCGGCGCCGTTGTAGCCGGCCTTGACGCCGAACTCGCTCTCGATGGACTTGCGGTCCTTGTCGATCTCGGCCGCGTCGCCAAAGCCGTTGAGCATGACATTGGCACCTTCGGCCGCAAACGCCCGGGCGTAGGCAAGCCCGATGCCGCTGGTCGAGCCGGTGACGAGGGCAGTTTTTCCTTTGAGCATGGAACCCATTGCAGGACGTCTCCGTTATTCGGGGATTCGCGATGCCTTTCGCACCTGCGAAATGTCCCCATTACATACTGCCGGAGCGGACGGGCGACAACCGGCCAGGCCGGCGCCGCCTATCACGGTTGCGTGTCCGCCAGGCCTCCCTCGAGCAGCGGCCGGAGGCCGCGGATCGCCTGCCCGATGTGATCGAGAAACGCACGGATGCGGGCGGCGCCGCGGAGGTCGGCGTGGGTCAGGAGCCAGAGACCGGTTTTCGCGGTCGGCTCGGTGCCGCCGAGGCGGACCAGACGGCCCGCAGCCTCCATGTGCGCGGCGGCAAAGCAGGGCAGCAGCGCCGCGCCGAGGCCAGCCGTGGCGGCGGCGATCTGGGCGGGGATGGTGTTGCAGCGGAGCGCGAGGTTGCCGGGTGCGACGTTGGCCGCAACCCATTCGGCCGCGGCCAAATGCGAGAGCTCATCGCCGAAGCCGATGAAGGGGCGCGCGTCTTCGGGGAGGTCCGCGATTTCGGGGGCTGCGTAGCGCGCGAACGCGATGTCGGAGACGCGCCGCCCCACGGCGTCGCCCTCGGGCATCCGGGTCGGGCGGAGTGCGACATCGGCTTCGCGCCGGGCCAGGCTGAAGAACGCATTGGAGACGACGACCTCGATCTCGATCGCCGGATAGCGCGCCCGGAACGGAACCAGCATCGGCATCAGCAGATATTCGGCGACCGTGTCGGCGGCGGTGACCCGGACGACGCCCGAAAGCGACACCTCGCTGCCGGTGACGTGGCGGTCGAGGGCGGCGGCGGCCTCGGCCATCTGCCGCGCCCTGGCGGCCGCCTCTTCGCCCGCGGGTGTGGGCGCGTAGCCTTCGGGACGGCGCTCGAACAGGCGGACGCCCAGGGCGTCTTCCAGCCGGTTGAGCCGGCGCCAGGCCGTCGAATGGTTGACCCCGAGCCGGTCGGCGGCGGCGGCCAGCGACCCCGCCTCGGCAATCGCCAGCACATAGCGGAGATCGTCCCAGTCTTCGACAGCGGTAACGGTAGGGGGGCGAGACATGCCGGAAGTATGATGTTTCACGCTGATATTTGCAATATTGCAAAATATAATTGCCTAATTTCCGAATTGACTTGTTTTTTTGCGAATCCAGTTATCCCGCACACCGAAACGCTGGCTGTAGATAAACGAGGCTGCACCTTAACCGTCTGAAAAAAAGGATATTCTGATGACATCTGCACAGTCTAAAACTTTGCCGCATCACCAGTTCCCCGACTGGGCTGCGCTGATCCTGCGGGTTTCCCTGGGCGTGATGTTCCTCGCGCACAGTCTCTACCTCAAGGTTTTCGTCTTCACCTTGCCGGGCACCGCGGCGTTCTTCGCCTCGATCGGCCTCCCCGGCCCGCTGGCCTATGTCGTCGCCGGCCTGGAAATCATCGGCGGCATCCTGTTGATCCTGGGCGTACGCACGCGGATCGTGGCGCTCGCGCTGATTCCGGTCCTGCTGGGTGCCACTTGGGCGCATGCCGGCAATGGCTGGCTGTTCAACAATTCCGGCGGCGGTTGGGAATATCCGGTGTTCCTCTCGCTCGCCACCGGCGCGCTCGCCTTGCTCGGCGACGGAGCGTACGCCCTGCGGCCCAACGGGCGTACGCCGCGGTGAGCGCGCTCGGCGCCGAACTCGTGCTCGTGAGCCACGCGCTTTGTCCGTACGTTCAGCGTGCAGCGATTGTGCTGGCCGAAAAAGGCGTGGCCTTCGAGCGGGTCACGATCGATCTCGCCGACAAGCCCGCCTGGTTCCGCAAAATATCGCCGCTGGGCAAGGTGCCGCTGTTGCGGGTCGGGGACGATGTGATCTTCGAGTCGGCAGTGATCGTCGAATATCTCGACGAAACCACCTCGAACCCGCTGTTGCCCCAAGACCCGCTGGGCCGGGCCCGTCACCGGAGCTGGATCGAGTATGCCTCGGCAACGCTGAACGCCATTGCCGACTTCTACAGCGCGCCGGACGCCACCGCATTCGCGGCCAGGACCGCAACCTTGCGCGAACGCTTCGAAGGTCTCGAGGCGGTGCTGGAGGAAGGCCCGTGGATTGCCGGGGCAGACTTTGGACTGGTCGATGCCGCCTGGGGGCCGGTGTTCAGGTATGTCGACACCTTCGACCGCATTGCCGCGTTCGGCATCCTGACGGGCCTGCCGAAAACCGCGGCATGGCGCCGGGCGCTGGCCGCGCGGCCCTCGGTGCGGGATGCGGTCTCGCCGGACTATCCGGTGCTGCTCGAGGCATTTCTGCGCCGCCGCGACTCGCATCTTTCGACGTTGATGGCCTGAGGCGGCGAATGCGCTAGACTGGCGCCATGGAAGGCACGCTCTCCCCGACCGCCGCCTGGGCAATCCTGATCCTGTTCTGGATCGTCCCGTTGGTGCATGTTGTGTTTTCGCGCCATGCGGGCTCCTGGACCCCGCCGCCCGACGCCGGTTGCCCCTTCGGGCCGCGCGTCGGCTGGCTCGTCATCGTGCTCGTGCTGGGCGGCCTCGGCTGGCTGATGTTCGCGCGCCGCAAGATCTGGAACCGCCCGCACATCGGGTAGCGGATGCCCCGGCCCTCACGCCCCGTTACTCACGCGTCGTGTTTCGGCCAGGGGATGCGGGCGAAATCGATACCGTCTTCGCGGAGGTCTTCAGCCTCCTTCTCGCTCGACTCGCCGTAGATCGAGCGCGCCTCGCTCTCACCCTCGTGGATCGCCCGGGCCTCCTTGGCAAAGGCGTCGCCGACATGCTCGGCGTTCGACTCGACGTGGCGGCGAACCTCCCAAAGCGCCTTGCGGAACGTATCGGCCGCGGTCGTCTCGGGGCCGCTGACGAACTGATCGCCGCCTTCCGGGTTGCTTTCAGGTGCGGGCGGATTATCGGGCGCAGGCGTTTTCGGAGCAGCGTGCCGGGCGTTGCTCTTGCGCCCG
>JAJFFI010000392.1 GCA_021776755.1 Alphaproteobacteria bacterium
AAGCCCGGCCCGCTCGCGGGCGTCAGGATCATCGACATGACCACGGTCATCCTTGGCACCTTTGCGACCCAGATGCTGGGCGATCTGGGCGCCGACATCATCAAGATCGAGACACCGGGCGGCCCCGGCAAGGGTGGCGACATCATGCGCTGGGGTGGCAAATGGCCGTCCGGTCCCGAAACCGGCATGGGTCCCCTGTTCATGACCTACAACCGCAACAAGCGCTCGGTGACCCTCGACCTGAAGACCGAAGCCGGCCTCGCCGCGATGACACGCTTGCTCGGCACGGCCGATGTTCTGGCGACCAACGTGCGCTACGACGCCATGCGCCGCATGAATCTGGGCTACGAGGAGGTCGCGGCCATCAAGCCGGACATTCTCTACGTCCATGCCGCCGGCTTCGGCAGCGACGGCCCCTATGCCGGGTTGCCGGCCTATGACGAACTGGTTCAGGCCGCAGGCGGCGGCGCCGACCTGTTGCCGCGCGCCGACGGCAATCCCGAACCGCGCTATTTCCCGGCGCTTGTCGGCGACAAGACGGTGGGCCTCTACATGGCGAACGCGACGCTCGCCGGGCTGTACCAGCGCGCGGGCACCGGCGAAGGCCAGTTCATCGAAGTCCCGATGCTGGAATGCTATACGCACTACACGATGACCGAGAACCTCTACGGTCATGTTTTCCAGCCGCCGACCGGTGATCATGGCTACGGCCGGATTCTCAACCCCGACCGCCGGCCCTACCGGACCAGCGACGGCTATATCGCCGCCGCCCCCTACAGCGACCGGCAATGGCGCGATTTCTTCGACCTCGCCGGACGTCTCGAGGAATTCGACGCCGACGCGCGGTTCAACACCTACGCGGCACGGATCGCCAACATCAAGACGCTCTATGCCATGGTCGAAGACATGACGCGGCTGAAGACCACCGCGCAATGGCTGGAGCTGCTCAAGGCGCGCAACATCCCCGCCATGCCGGTCCACCGGCTTGACGCGGTTGCCGACGATCCGCACCTCAAGGCGGTCGGCATGTTCCAGGAGACCGAGCACCCGACTGAGGGACGCTACGTCGATATCCGCCACCCCGTTACCTATTCGGCAGCCGCCACGCCGACCCGTCACCACCCCCCGGGGCTTGGCCAACACACCCGTGAGGTGTTGCTCGAAACCGGCCTCGACGACGATGAGATCGATGCGCTGGCCGCCGGCGGCGCGTTCGGCTGAGCCTTGACCGTTCCAGGGCCAGTCACGAAAAGAACGGCTTTAAGTCGGGGTGCTCTTGCAGCGGTTTCGGCCGATATCCGTCGTCTTCGCTGGCACGTTTTTTCGTCACCCCCGCAACCGTGCCGTCCTCGATACTGGCCGGCGCGGCCGCTTCCATCGGCGCGCTCGCCGACACCGACCGAAGCCCTTCCCAGAATATTGCCCGCTTGAAGAAACTCCCGCGTTCGTTGTGCATGTGACCCCGGTGACGGTTTTCCGCAACAGCGCTGCCGTATTTGAGATCTGCGGGATCGACGATCAGGCCGACCTCGTCGCGCGTCGCCTGATCCACCATCCACGCCAGAGTGATATCGGCAAGCCCCCGATCCTCGTATCCGCCACCGATGTCTGAGTGAACGCCCGGAAACCAGTACTGGAGGATACGCTGATTGTCAGTGGCCTTGCCTTCCCAGGGCACCGGCGCAAACGCCTTGCGGTCCTCGTCGACCGCTAGGGCCTGGCAGGCAAAAGGCACGTCCGGGTTCAGTTTGGCATCGTGAAACTTGTGGCGGAACGGATTGAGAATGTTGATCGTGCCCGGCAGGCCGAGCGCTGCAACGGTGTCCCAGGCGCCGACGAAGTGGGGCAGTGTGTTATGGGAATATTGCTCCTTGAACGCACGGCCAGCGTCCTTGCGTTCCGTCACCTTTTCCGAGCCCTGCCCAGTCTTGTAGATGCCGTAAGCCTGCTTGACGAGTGCGAAGCGGGTCTCTGTCGCCGCTTCCGAATCGGAGCTCAGGTCCTGGTCTCCCTGTTGCGCCTTGATGACGCCGCACAGGGACATCACCCCGCCGAGGCTGCGCACCGTGTAGGCGCCCCGGCTGAATCCGAACAGGAACACCTTGTCTCCAGGCTCGTAGTTCTGGACCAGGAAGTCATAGCACTGCCGGATATTCCACGAAATTCCGAATCCGGTACCCATGCTCAGATAGCGGTAGATCCAGTCACCGTATCCTTCCTGATCCCTGGCGTCCGGCCGGGAGCCGAGGCCGGGGTCGTAGAAAGTGACCTGCTCACCCTCGACATTGGGACACGCCTGATACAGGCGCCAGACATTGGTTGAGTCTTGCGCCGATACGCTGCCGGCGTTGTTGGTTCCGTCGGAAAAGATCACAATGTTCTTTGACATATTCACCCCCTTCTGTGTGAATCGTGAACACTGTAGGAGCATCGCGGCCACCGTGAATGTGGCCTTACCCACATTGCTTTTATTGGACGGCGGTCTCCGCACCATCGAGCCGTACCGGATACGCCTTTGGTCTAAGCCGCTACCAAAGTGGCATTGCTTCCGGTTGCCCGTTGCGGCACTGCACCGCATAATGCACGAAACAGAAAGTCCTTAAGGGGAGGTGGTTCACCGATGTTTGAAGTTCATGACTATCCGGTCACCGACGAGTGGGCAAAGCAGGCTCACATCGACAATGACAAATATCTCGCCATGTACAAGGCAAGCGTCAACGATCCGGATGCGTTCTGGGGCGAACAGGGCAAATGTCTCGACTGGATCAAACCGTTCACCGTTGTGAAGAACACCTCCTTCGAGCATGACAGCGTTTCGATCAAGTGGTTCGAGGACGGCACCTTGAACGTCTGCGCCAACTGCGTCGACCGCCATCTTGCCACCCGGGGCGACCAGACGGCGATCATCTGGGAGGGCGACGAGCCTGACCTCGACAAGACCATCACCTACAAGGAATTGCATGCCGAGGTCTGCCGCTTCGCCAATGTCCTGAAATCGATGGGTGTGGCCAAGGGCGACCGGGTCACAATCTACATGCCGATGATCCCCGAGGCCGCCTACGCCATGCTGGCGTGTGCGCGGATCGGCGCGGTTCACTCCATCGTATTCGGTGGTTTTTCCCCCGATGCGCTGGCCGGACGCATCATCGACTGCAAATCCAAATTCGTCATCACGGCGGACGAGGGCGTGCGCGGCGGACGCCCGATTCCCCTCAAGGCCAACACCGACAAGGCGCTCGAGAAGTGCCCGGGCGGCGAAAAGGTTCTGGTGGTGCATCGCACCGGCGGCGACGCCGCCATGCAGTCCGGACGCGATCTCTGGTATCACGAAGAGCGCGAGAAGGTGACGGCCGACTGCGAGCCCGAGGAAATGAACGCGGAAGATCCTCTGTTCATTCTCTACACCTCCGGCTCCACCGGCCAGCCCAAGGGCGTCCTGCACACCACCGGCGGCTATCTCGTCTTTGCGGCCATGACCCACCGGTACGTGTTCGACTATCACGACGGCGACATATACTGGTGCACCGCCGATGTCGGCTGGGTTACGGGACACAGCTACATCGTCTACGGTCCGCTCGCCAACGGCGCGATCACTCTGATGTTCGAGGGTGTGCCGAATTATCCCACCCCGTCGCGGTTCTGGGAGGTGGTCGACAAGCACAAGGTCAACACGTTTTACACCGCGCCCACCGCGCTGCGTGCGCTGATGGGTCTGGGCGACGAGTACATCACCAAGACCAGCCGGGCCTCGCTCAAACTGCTGGGATCCGTCGGCGAGCCGATCAACATCGACGCCTGGGAGTGGTACCACCGCGTGGTGGGCGACAGTCGCTG
>JAJFFI010000393.1 GCA_021776755.1 Alphaproteobacteria bacterium
GCGCGCCTCCGGGGTCACGAACACGTCGTCGAGGAACATCCCGGCGGACGCACGGAGCGGGCGGGCAAAGGGACGGTAGTGCGTGAACCCAAGCAGCGCGCCATCCTCGTCGCGCGCCACCAGACCGTTCACTTCGTGATCCGCGTCGTGGAGCCAGCCCCAGACCGTGTCGAGCATCCCGTCGTTCATCGGCACGCGGTAGAAGTCGGCGTAGCCACGATAGAGCGCTTCCCACATTTTCCGGTCGTCCAGCGTCGGCGCTTCGATCTTCATGGCAGGTCCTCCGTTGCTCCATCGGGCACGCTAACGCATTCGCGATCCCCGCCAAGGTCCAATTTGCCCGGAAGCGCAGGACTGCGCGCTTGGTCATATCTTGTTAACCGTTTCCGTTAAGGAATGAGAAACCCATTTTTAACAAGCGTTTAATCCAAACAGGCTATACCGGACAGGCCTGCCGAAACGCCATGAAGGCACAAATTGACCGGGAAAACGAAACGGCAGGACCCGGGGGAAGTGCGCAAACAAGTCGCACGGGGTCACGGTCCGACACATGACAACAGACACAAACGAAGCGTCCGCAAAAACCAAGGTCTCGATCCGCAAGGACAAGGACGCGGCATCCGCCGAACAGTCCGAAATGACGTCCTATAGCCGCGAGACCCTGTCGGCGATCGCCCAGATCGGGCGCCAGGTCGGCCGCCAGATGGCGCCGCCCGCCGATGTGACCTACGAGGAGATGACCGACGAGGCGGGTAACTCCGCGGGCGTCGACGACGTTACCCGCCATGCCCTAGGTCCCGATTTTCATGACACCCTCAAGCGCGTCGTCCGCCAGAGCATGGCCGAACTTGCCGTCGCTGGCCGGTCGTCGAGCGAAAAGGGCGATCCGATCGCCCAGTCGCTGCTGAGCGACATGAACGACGGCATCATCGAACTGACCGAGGACGGTGTCGTCCAGACCTTCAGCCCCGCGGCCGAACGGATCTTCGGCTATGCCGGGGACGAGGTTGTCGGCCGTGACGGCAGCATGGTGCTGTCGGATTCCGCGATGAACGAGGGCGGTTTCATCTCGGCGAGCGACAAGGCGGCCCCCCGCTTCACCAATCGCAATGGCGAACTGCAGGGCCAGCGCCGCGACGGCTCGATCTTCGATTTCGAAATGACGCTCTCGCGGATGCGGATCGACGGGCGCCGGGTGTTCGTCGCCGTGATCCACATGGCCGACGTCCACATGCAGGCCGCCGAGCTTCCGAAAGACCAATCCGCAGAGCCGGCGGTCGAGCGTGACGTGACAAAGGGCGATGCCTTCGCCGAACTCGCGTACGACGACGTGTCACTGGAAGAGGCGGATGACAAGCCCGCTGCGGCCAATACCGACGCCAACGACGTGATCGAGGAAAACATCGAGGCCGCGCGCCACCAGGGAGCGCAGGACGATGAGTCCCGCGATGCGCTCGAAACCCGGCTGCGCGAGCTCGAGAAGATCAATTCCGCGACGATGCGCCAGGCCGGCAAGGTCATGGAAATGGCTGACGAGCTCGCCGGGGCCCGCCAGGCGGCCGAGGAGAACTGGATCAAGACCCAGGCCGTGCTCGAGACCGTGGGCGAAGGTATATTCACGACCGACGGCCAGGGCCGGATCGAAAGCGTCAACCCCGCCACCGAACGCCTGATGGGTCTGTCGGCCCAGGCGCTGAAGGGCCGGAACATCGCCGAACTCGTACCCGAAGATGAGAGCGACAGCCATGCCGGCTATCTCGCCGATCACCTTGTCGGCAATGCGCCCGAAGTGCGCACGGTCGAGCGCCGGGTGCGCCGGCCCGATGGCGCCGAGATCCCCGTCGAACTGGCACTAACCCCGATGATGATCGGCGATGCCCGAAAATTCACTGGCGTGCTCCGCGACATCGCCGAGCGCAAGGAATCCGAAGCGCTGATGCGCCAAATGGCGCTGAACGATCCGCTGACCGGACTTGCCAACCGCAACCACTTCGAACGCAAGCTGGGCGACGCCATCGGCAACGCCCGGCGCCTCGACCGCATGGTCGGCGTCATGTATCTCGACCTCGACAAGTTCAAACACATCAACGACACCCACGGCCATGATGCCGGCGACTGCGTGCTGCAGGCCGTCTCCGCGCGGCTCCAGACGGCGGTCCGCGACGTCGATACCGTGGCGCGGCTCGGCGGCGACGAGTTCGCAATCGTGCTCGCCAATCTCGAGACCACCGATGTCGTCGGCGTGATCGCCGAGCGTATTCTTGAAAGCCTCGCCCTGCCGATCGAGTACAAGGGGCGGAAGCTTGTGAGCGGCACCAGCATCGGCGTGAGCTTCTTCCCGCATGACGCCGCCGGCGAGGACGAGCTGGTCAAGAAGGCGGACCTCGCGCTCTACCAGGCCAAGTCCGAGGGCCGCGGGGTCTATCACCTCTACGACGACGTGCTGCACACCGAGGCGCTGCGCAAGCGCGAGCTTGAAACCGAGCTCGGCAAGGCGCTCTCCCGGGACGAGCTCGAGCTCTGGTTCCAGCCGCGATTCTCGCTAGCCGACGGCACGCTGACCGGCGCCGAGGCGCTGCTGCGCTGGCGCCACCCGGACCGCGGCCTCGTGCACCCGCAGGATTTCGTCCAGGCCGCCGAGTTGTCGGGCTTGGTCACGCCGCTCGGCGACTGGGTGCTGCGCACCGCCTGCATGCAGGCCAGGGCCTGGCAGGTTAGCGGGCTGCCGGAGTTTGGAATTTCCGTGAACGTTTCACCGCGCCAATTCCGCGGCGACGACTTTATCACCTCGGTCGAGCGCGCCGTCACTTCGGCCGGCATCGATCCGGGACTGCTCGACCTCGAGTTTACCGAAAGTGCTGTGGTCGAGGATCCGGACCAGGTGCTCCGCGTCTTCGAGATCCTTCGCGGGCTCGGCGTCAATCTGGTGATCGACGATTTCGGGACCGGCTTCTCGTCCCTGAACCTGCTCCGCAAGCTGCCGCTCGACGGCATCAAGATCGACCGCTCCTATATCTCGCGGCTCACCGACGAGCCCGACACCGAGGCGATTGTCGCCGCCGTCATCCGGCTTGGCCATTCGCTGCGCATGAAAGTGACGGCCGAGGCGATCGAACGGCAGAACGAGCTTGAGGCCCTGAAGAAGATGGGCTGCGACGAGGCGCTCGGATATTACTTCTGCCGCCCGCTCCCGGCCGACGACTTCGCCGAATGGGTCCGCGCCTGGCACCGCGGCAACCGCCTCGCCAAACCTGAGGCGAACATCCTGTCGAAAGCCGAAGCCGCCTGAGACCCCTTGCCGGGTCCGGTCGTCAGGCCTCAGCCACGATCTCGTGGAACCGGGCCATGTCGATATTGCGCCCGGAAATGACCAGTACCACGGGGCCCGCGGGGAGGGACAGTTTGCCTGCGAGCAGTGCTGCCACCCCGACAGCCGCCCCCCCTTCGGCGACGATCCCTTCATTCCGGAACAGCCAGGTCATGGCCCGCGCGATCTCGTCTTCCGAGACCAGCACGGTGTCATCGACATGGTCGCGCACGAGCGCGAACGTGAGCTTGTTCTCAAGCCCGATGCCGCCACCGAGACTGTCGGCGAGCGAGGCTTCCTCCTCGACCGGCACCGGCATGCCTGCCTTCAGGCTCTCGACCATCGCGGGCCCGCGGTCCATCGACACCCCGGCAACCCGGATGTCAGGCGAGGCCGCTTTCAGCGCATAAGCGATTCCGCCGATCAGGCCGCCGCCCGACAGCGGCACGACGGCGGCGGCGATATCGGGGAGGTCTTCCAGCAGCTCGAGCCCGATCGTGCCTTGCCCGGCCGCCACGTGAGCGTCGTCGAAGGGATGGATCATCGTCATTCGGTCGGCGGCAACCAGTTCCTGGGCATCGATCTCGGCCTCGTCCTGGCTCTTGCCGACGATGCGGATCTCGGCACCTGCGTCCTCGATGGCGCGGCGCTTGTTGTCGGGGACAAGCTCCGACATGAAAACCACGCAGCGGACCCCGAGGCGCGCCGCCGCGGTCGCGACACCGCGCCCGTGATTGCCGGTCGACACCGCGACCACGCCCTTGGCCCGCGCTTCCTCCGAGAGACTGCGGAGCTTGTTGGTGGCGCCCCGCAGTTTGAACGAGCCGGTGTCCTGCTGGGTTTCGAGTTTCAGCCAGATGTCGGCGCCCGCCGCCGTGCTCAGCGCCGGCGACGGCACCAGAAGCGTGCGCCGGATGTGGCCGGCAATCGCGGCCCGGGCACGCCAGATGTCCTGGAGGGAGATGCTTGTCGTGCTCATGTCCGCCCGATCATGCGCGAGGTCCGTTCGGGATACCAGTGATGAGACCGGTCAGGAGGCGAGTTGCCCGGACCGCCGCCCCTGGCCGCTCTCCGAATCCTCGCTGGCCGCCGCCTTCGCTGCGCGCCGGGCCCGGGCCAGTTCGGCAAGCGGCAGGCCGGACGCAGGCTTTGCGGCGCCATCGGTGATGAAGGTCTGATAGTGGTCGATGCCGACCCCCGCACTCATCAGGCCGTCAAGGATCTCGCCATAGTGGTCGGCGTCCGCCGCGACAATTCGCAACATGTAGTCCATCGCTCCCCGGCGTGCGTCGCTGCGATCGATGCCGTGCGCGCCGCCCACCGCATGGCATTCGACGATCGCCGGCACGCTCTCGATCGACCGCTCAAATCGCGCAAAGTCGTCCGCCTCCCGGTTGGCAAGCGACAGCGACAGAAACACCGTGATGACACCCGCGAGGCGCCCCGGATCGATCTCGGCCCGGTATCCGCGTATCACGCCCACCGCCTCGAGCTTGCCGATGCGCGCGGACACCTCCGAGGGGCGGATGTCCAAGATCTCGGCAATGGCGGAACGCGGCGTCCGGCCGTCGGCCTGCAGGGCGTCGAGGATGCGGAGGTCGATGGCGTCGATTTTCATGGGGGTCCGGGCGGATTTGGGGAACCGCAGGATTATCGCGCGGGGGCATGTGCCAAGGCGAGGTTAACCCGCCGGTTACCGCCTGTGAGCCATAATAAGAGCCGGAAAACACGGAGAAAGCCCATGTTCGGCCCCACCGCCGGCACCCGCCGGAACCGCCAGATTCTTGTTCTTGCGGCAGGCATCGCCGTCCTCGGCGCAGCCGCTCCGGCCACCGCCAAGCAGTGGACCGGTGATCGGATCGAGCCCCAGTGGTGCCTGTCCGAAACCAGCCGCGAGGCGGTCCGGGTGTCCAAGCGCCTCGACCGCGACCAGAAGTTCAGGATCGCGGACTTCTCGGACGCCGACTGCCGCAACCCGCGCTACCGGGTGTCCCGCATTTATGACCGCGGTCAGCATCTCTTCTGGACCGTGCCCTTTCGCGGCTGGTTCCTCGAGTGCCGCTGCTCACTGAAATAGCCGACGCGAACAATTCACTATTCGATGGGTTCGTCGAGCAGGTGCCGGCCGTCTCGGTCCTCGATTTCGAGCACCCAGAGGTCGGGATCTCGTGTGGCCTGGCGCGCGATGTAGGCGTCGGCTTCGGCCTCCTGCACCGGCGCCTCTCCCGTGGCGCGCAGCCAGACGCGATTGCCGTCGAGGCCGGTTGTCGGCGAGTAGACGGTACAGCCTGCCTCGAATCTGTTGAGCTTCACGATCACGGCACCCGCGGTTTCGTCGCCCCGGCGCACGACGACCGCCGGAATGTTCGAGGCCATGCACCGGCGAATGTGCGCCTTTACCCAGAATTCTGCCGTGAGTCGGGGTTGCATCTGCTCGTTTCCGTCGAAATGCCGAGGCGCGGAGTGCCGCGTCGGCCGCATGACTTGCCGCAAGGGGGGCTGCGTGGAAAACTGACCGGCAGACTATACGCCACGCGCTCGGTCGCGCGAACCGTTGGGGCTTCCGGGGAGCAAGAGCCATGGTTACACGCTGTTTCAAAATTTTGTCGCGGCTCGCCGCCGGTGCCTTCCTTGCGGCGTCAGCCCTTGGGCTGCCGGCAGCAGCGAATGCCGCCGATATCTATTTCGTGAACAAGACGGTCGACCCGCTGACGCTCTACATCAAGGGCGCGCGGGCGTGCGAAGCCGCTCCCGGCGCCGAGTGCAAGGCCGAGAGCGGCGCAGGCGCGCAGGTTGTCCGGGTGTCCGCGCCAGACGGCAAGACGCTCGAGACCGAACTCACCCTCGGGCGCGACCCGCTGCGCTGGACGGTGTTTTACGGCGACCCGCGCGGGCGCACACTTGCCGGAAGTACTGCCCCAACGAAAACGGCCCAGACGAAAACCGCCCCCACGAATACGG
>JAJFFI010000394.1 GCA_021776755.1 Alphaproteobacteria bacterium
CGTAGTCCAGCAGGTGAGGAAATCGTGTGCGGTCGCGTAGCAAAAATCGGAGGCATGCGAGGTCGAGCCGATGTCGGTCGGGACCGCCGACTTGTCGATGCCGACAATGTCGTCCCAGCCCCGCTCGATCAAATGGTGGGCCACCGAGGCGCCGGTGATGCCGCCCAGGCCCACAATGACGATTTTCGCCTTTTCCGGAAACGCTGCCATTTTCCGTCTCTCGTCCGATGTTTGAAATCTGTCGGAAATTTAGCTGCCGCAGGGAAGCGATTCCGCTACAGCAACGGCAAAAGTTCTCGAAAATCGGACACGCAGGCTCCCGGCATGCCGTAAACACCGGCGATCCGCAAAAAAGCTGGATTTCACAGGATTGCGGGAAATGGTGGAGCCGAGGGGAATCGAACCCCTGACCTCTACGTTGCGAACGTAGCGCTCTCCCAACTGAGCTACGGCCCCGAATGACTCGCGCGGGCCGATGCGGCCCGGTCTTCCGAAGTCCATCTTCCGGAGTCCATTTCCATGGAGTGCCGGGGAGGTCGCCCCCTCCGGACGGCGCGGATAATGTGGCGAGGGGCCCGTCGATGTCAAGCAACGCGGACGGCAGCCGGGAGAGCCGCGCGCGGCGTCTTGTCTGACCGCACGCCCCGCGTTAGGGTCCGCCCGGATCAGGCGGCAAACAGGTCAGGAACTCCGCGATGTATTCCGTACTCTACGTGCTCGATCTGGCGCTCGGCATCTATCAGTGGTGCATCATCATCTATGTGGTGATCGGCTGGCTGATCGCATTCAACGTGCTCAATACGCAAAACCAGTTCGTCGGCATGATCGCCGAGATGTTCTTCCGGATCGTCGACCCGGCGCTGTCGTTCATCCGGCGGTTCATTCCGTCCTTCGGCAACATCGATCTCTCGCCGCTGGTGCTGATCCTGCTCATTATCCTGGTGCGGATGCTGATCTGGGAATACGGCCTGTCGCAGATCCGCGTCGGCGCCTGACGCTCCTCCCCGGCGCTTGCCCTTTCAAGTCGCAGACGATGGTGTGCGGGCCGCCCTCCGGGTGACGCCGGGTGCGCGGCGGACCGCGGTCGACGGCACCGGCCTTGAATCCGGCGGCCGCAAGTTCCTCAAGGTTTCCGTCACGGCAGCACCTGAAGGCGGCAAGGCCAATGCCGCGGTCGTAAAGCTGCTGGCAAAAGAGTGGCGGGTCGCGAAATCGCGGATAACGGTCGTGTCGGGCGCAACCGGACGGCGCAAGACTTTGCATGTTGCGGGCGAACCCAAGGCACTGCTGACGGCGCTCCGCGCCTGGCTGGAGAACAGAGATGGCTGACGCAAAAATTATCGACGGCAAGGCATTCGCGGCAAAGGTGCGCGAGCGGGTCGGCCGTCAGGTCGCGGCGCTGAAGGACAAGCACGACCTGACCCCCGGGCTTGCGGTCGTCCTGGTGGGCGAGGATCCGGCGAGCCAGGTCTACGTCCGCAACAAGGGCAAGCAGACTGCCGAGTCGGGCATGAACTCCTTCGAGCACAAGCTCGATATCTCGACCGGCCAGGACACGCTCCTCGCCCTCGTCAACCAGCTCAATGACGATCCGAAAGTGCACGGAATTCTCGTGCAGCTCCCCCTGCCCGACCAGATCGACGAGCAGGCCGTGCTGGCCGCGATCGATCCTGCAAAGGACGTCGACGGCTTCCATGTCGTCAATGTCGGACGGTTGTCGACCGGCAGCGAGGCGCTGGTCCCGTGCACGCCGCGCGGCTGCCTGATGATGCTGAAGGATGCGGTGGGCGATCTCTCGGGGAAGAAGGCGATCGTCGTTGGCCGCTCGAACATCGTCGGCAAGCCGATGTTCCAGTTGCTGCTGGGCGAGAGCTGCACCGTGACGGTCGCGCACTCGCGCACCCAGGACCTGCCCGGCGAATGCCGCGAGGCGGATATCCTAGTGGCCGCCGTCGGCCGGCCCGGGATGATCAAGGGCGACTGGATCAAGCCGGGGGCCACCGTGATCGATGTCGGCATCAACCGCGTCGAGGGCGAGGGCGGCAAGACCAGGCTGGTGGGCGATGTGGACTTCGACAGCGCGGTGAAGGTCGCGGGCGCGATCACCCCGGTGCCGGGCGGCGTCGGCCCGATGACGATTGCCTGTCTGCTTGCCAACACCGTGACCGCCGCCTGCCGGCAGCACGGCGTCGAGGAGCCGGAAGCCTAGGGACCGCGCGCGCCACGCGCAGTCCGGCTCACTCGGACTTGAGGCCCTCGGGCTTGCCGACGACGACGAAGAACAGCTTTTCAGGGTCGTAGTACTTTGCCGTGACCGCCTTGATCTCGTCGAGCGTGACGGCCTCGACGCGTTCGTTGCGCTCGGTGAAATACCCGGTCCCGAAACCGTGGTACTGGACCCAGACAAGTTTGCCGGCGATCTCGCGGGTGTTGATGTAGCTGACCCAGAACGAGCCGGTCAGATAGCGCTTGGCGTCCTCGAGCTCTTTTGCGGTCACCCCGTCCTTGCCGATCTTGGCCCATTCGCTGCGCACGATCTCGATGCTCTTTGCGACCGATGCGTTCGCGGTGCCGACGCGGCCAACCACGAGGCCGACGCGGTCGGAGAAGCTGAGATTGGTGTCGATCGCGTAGGCCAGCCCCCGGTCCTCGCGCACTTCGAGATAGAGCCGCGAGGTGAATGCGCCGGCGCCGAAGATATGGTTCGCGAGCAGGAACGCCGGAAAATCCGGGGAGGCGCGAAGCGGGCCGGGTCCACCGAAGTAGACCGCGCTCTGGGACACGTCGCGGTCGACGATCTTCAGACCCTTCACGAGTTTCGGCGCGGCCTCGGGCAGGCCGAGGGGCCGGGCCTTCGCGGGCAACGGCCCGAAGGTGCTGTCGAGGAGCGGCGCGAGCTCAGCCGGTGTGATATCGCCGACCACCCCGACGTAGAGCACATCGCGGCTGAAGCGCTCGGCGGCAAACTTCTGCATGTCCGCCCGGGTGATCGCATCGACGCTCTCGATCGTGCCGATCCGGGGCTGGCCGAAGGGTTGGCCGGGGAAGACTTCCTGATACCAGCGATCTTCTGCGATCTCGGTGGGGTTCTCGCGGTTGTTGCGGATCGCGCTCCGGAGCTGTTCCTTGGCGATCGAGATCGAGTCGGGATCGAACCGCGGCCGTGTCAGCGCCAGCGAATAGAGATCGAATGCCTTGTCGCGGTTCCGGGTGAGTGTGCGCATTTCGCCGACAACGGCCAGCGTATCGGCCGAGAAGTTGATCTCGATCGCATTGTCCTCAAGCGCGGTGTTGAACGCCTCGATGTCCATGTCGCCGGCGCCCTCGGTCAGCAT
>JAJFFI010000395.1 GCA_021776755.1 Alphaproteobacteria bacterium
GATTGACGCGGCCATCGCCTGCTACCGGATCCGGCATCCCCGGGTGTCCGGCGATATCGCCGGAAGGCTGGTGCGCGGGTTGCTGAGAAATGCCGGTGTGATTTCCGCCTGACGTCTCAGGCCGTGGCCGCGGCGGCAGCCCGCCGCGCGCGGCGCGCGCGGCGTTCGCGCCGGACCAGATAGGTCGTCTGCCAGATCACGGCGGCGAAGAGGATGCCACCGCCGATCAGCGTCGTCGTGCTCGGCACCTCGTTCACTCCGATCCAGACCCAGAGCGGGTTCAAGACGACCTCGAGCAGCAGCAACAAACCCGCTTGCGCCGGCATGATGTGCCGCGCACCCATGGTGATGCAGATGAAGCCGAGGCCAAGCTGCGCGGTGCCGAGCACGATGGCGATCGAGAGATCGAGCGGCGTCAGGACGAAGTCGGAGACGAAGAACGCCGCGGTGCCCGCCATCACCAGCCCGGCGATCAGGTTTGCCGGCATCAGGTCGACGGACTTCGAGCGGCGGATCAGCACCACCATGCCGGCGAACGTCAGCGGTGCGCCGAGTGCTACCACCTTGCCGAGCCAGCGGCCTTCCTCGAAGCCGCCGGCGAACATCACGCCGACCCCGACCATCGCGGTCGCGATCGCCAGTGCCGTCACCATGCGGATGCGGTCGCCCAGCACCATCCACCCCAGCACCGCCGAGAAGAACGGCGTCGTCGAGATCATGAACATCGCGTCCGCGACGGTGGTCAGCAACAGCGCGTAGAGATAGGCGATCGACCCCAGCCCCAGCAGCACGCCCGCCAGCAGGCCCGGCCAGCCGATCGCGAGGATCGGTTTCACGATCCGCCCGCGGTGCATCACCAGCAGGATCAGCAGCAGCATCGCCGCGAACCCGAGGCCGCGATAGAACAGCAGCTGCCAGCCGTCCGCCTCCTCGACCACGCGCACCAGGATGCCGGCGGTGCTGAGGCACACGGCGCCGAGCGCGGTCACGATCATTCCGAAGGGGGCGTTGTCGATATGACCCAACGCGGGGGCCACAACGGAAGCCGGGCCCGATACGGTCGAGGGGGCAGTTGCTGGCTCGTCGTTCATTTCAGCTCCGGTTTACCAAGCCGGGCGAACAGATCACGTTCCCGCCGTGCGACCAATCAAAAGTTTCGCGCGATCATGCGACCGCATCGAGCCTTCCGATGACGTGGTTTATCAGCGCAAGCGCCGGACCTTCCAGCTGGCCCGGGCGGTGGAACAGCCCGGCGGTCACGTCCGCGAGCCCCGGCAACCCGGCCCCCGCACCGGGCCGATGCAGGGCGCGGGGCAGCGTGCGCTCGGAAATCGCGGTGACGCCCAGTCCGGCCTCGACCGCGGCGCGCAGCCCCTCGAGGCTCGGGCTCTCATAGGCGACCCGCCAGCCTAGCCCCGCCTGGTCGAGTGCAGCCGTGATACGCGCCCGGTAGAGGCAGCCCTCGGGATAAACGATCAGCGGCACCGGTTCGCCCGGCACCGGCCGGAAGCGTCTGGGTCCCGCCCAGACCAGCCGCTCGCTCCAGACCTGCGCCGTCGCGATGCGTCCGGCAACGCGCTCGGGCAGGTCGGATGGCCGGAGGGCGATCACAAGATCGTGCCGTCCGCGGGCAAGCGCCGTCAGCAGCGAGACCGACAGATCGCACCCCACCTCGAGCCGCACCTTCGGGTGCGCCTCGGCAAATGCGCCGAGAATTTCCGGCAGCAGCGAGACCGCGAAGTCGTTGGGCAGCCCGACCCGCACGACACCGTCGAGGGCCGTATCCGCAAGCCGCGACAACGCCTCGTCGTTCAGCAGCAGCATCTGGCGCGCATAGCCGAGCAGGGTCTCGCCCGCCGCCGTGAGAACCAGCGTCCGCCCGGCGCGGCGGAACAGCGCGGTACCGGTCAGCGCCTCGAGCTTCTGGATCTGCTGGGTCACCGCCGGCTGCGTCCGGCCAACGACCTCGCCCGCCGATGTGACGCCCCCGGTCTCGGCCACGGCCACGAAACTCCGCAACACATCGGTCGGCAGGTTGATCATGCCAGATCATATGATTTTCTTATGAAAATATCAAAATTATCTATTTTTCTTATGCATTGATTTGCGCGATCCTGCCGCATCACACTCGCAAACAGGGAACACGGTCATGGACGGCGGCATCATCGACATGGAGTCTCTCAAGACCATCGAGAACGGCACGAAGGCGCCGCAGACGTTTTCGGGTGCCGAGATGGACGGCCGGCTTGCGCGGCTGCGCGCGGTCATGGCGGACCGCGGCATCGACGCCGCACTCTTCACGTCGTTCCATAGCATCAAATACTACAGCGACTTTCTCTACTGCGCGTTCGGCCGCTCCTACGGCCTCGTCGTCACCCAGGATGCGAGCACCACGATCTCCGCCAACATCGACGGCGGCCAGCCGTGGCGCCGCAGCTTTGGCGACAACGTCGTCTACACCGACTGGCAGCGGGACAACTACTTCCGCGCCATCGCCAGTCTTGTGCCCGTAAAAGGCCGTATCGGTCTCGAATTCGATCACTTCGACCTGCAGCGTGCGAAGAAACTCGCCGACGCCCTCCCGGGCCTCGAACAGGTCGACATCGCCGGCGACTGCATGAAGCTCCGCATGTTCAAGTCCAGGGAAGAGCAGGCGATCATCCGCGATGGCGCTGCGGTCGCCGACATCGGCGGGGCCGCCGTCGTCGAGGCGCTGCTCGATCTCGGCCATGAAGGTGTCACCGAATGGGAGGTTGCCCGCCACGCCACCGGCGCGATGATCGCCGAGATCACCCGGCGCTATCCGGACTCCGAGGTGATGGACACCTGGACCTGGTTCCAGTCCGGCCTCAACACCGACGGCGC
>JAJFFI010000396.1 GCA_021776755.1 Alphaproteobacteria bacterium
ACCGAGGAGTTTCCCGACATCGAGGTGAGTTCGGAGATCTACCAGATCGACCGCAACCGCTGCACATGCTCGGGCGGCACGGCGGCGCTCGACATGATGCTGCACCTGATCGCGATGCAGCACGGCCACGACCTCGCGACGCAAGTCTCCGACGAACTGATCTACGACAAGGTGCGCGAGGCCTCGGACCAGCAGCGCATGGCGCTCCGCCTCCGCCTCGGCGTCAGCCACCCGAAACTCCTCGACGTCGTCTCGCACATGGAAGAGAGCATCGAATTCCCACTCTCCCAGACCGAACTTGCGCAGTCGGTCGGGCTGTCGACCCGCCAGCTCGAACGGCTGTTCCGCAAGTATCTCGACCGCACGCCGACGCGATACTACCTAGAGCTCCGGCTCAACCGCGCGCGCACCCTGCTGCTGCAGACCAGCATGTCGGTGCTGAACGTGGCGCTCGCCTCGGGTTTTGGCTCAGCGTCGCATTTCTCGAAATGTTATCGCGAATATTTCGGCCGCACGCCGCGCGAAGAACGCCGGATGGTGCACTGATAAAAGGCCGGCTAATCCACCTTCGTTGATGGCTTCGCCTGCGCTTCGGCCGCCGCGCGCCGCTTGCGGATACTCTCCATGCGTCGTTCCTGCTGGGCGCGAAGGCCGGCGATGCCGATCTGCGCCTTCTTGCGGCCGTCGAGCGCACCGGATTCAATCACGATGTCCGCGACCATTTCCTCCTGGCGATAGGCCATGACGTGGACGCCGTGGATGCCCTCGATCTCGCGGATCTGCTGGATGAACTCGACGGTCATCTTCTTGGACTCGTTCTTCGGCTTTTCGGCCGCTTCCAGCCGCTCGATCACCGCGTCCGGAATGTGCACACCCGGCACATTGGCGCGGATCCAGCGCCCGGCCTTGGGGGACGCCAGCGGGCCGACGCCGATAAGAATAAAGCACGTCTCGTGCAGGCCCATATCGACCACGCGCTTCATATACTCGCGCAGAATGTCGATATCGAAACAGTAATTCGACTGCACGAAATCGGCGCCCGCCGCGATCTTCTTTGCAAGCCGGCGCGGGCGGAAATCGTAGGGCGGCACGAACGGATTGATTGCCGCGCCGAGAAAGATTTTCGGCGCCTCGGTGAGTTTTCGCCCGGAAAGGAATTTCGCCTCGTCCCGCATCATCCGCAGCGTCTCGAGCGCCGACATGCAATCGAAATCGAACACCGGCTTGGCCTCGGGCTGATCGCCGACGCCGACACTGTCGCCCGAGAGGCACAGCACGTTCGCGACCCCCATGGCGGCCGCCCCCAGCACATCGCCCTGGATCGCGATCCGGTTGCGGTCGCGGCACGAGACCTGCAGCACCGGCGCGAGATCGTCGCGGGTCAGCAGCGCGCAGATGCCGACGCTCGACATGTGGACGTTCGCCCCCGAGGCATCCGTCGCGTTGATCGCGTCCACCACCTCGGACAGCACGGCGGCGCGCTCGTAGACTTCCCAGGGATCGGCGCTGTCGGGCGGATTGAGCTCGGCGGTCACGGCAAACCGGCCCGTGCGCAACACGTGCTCGAGCCGGCCGTGCGAGCGATAGCCCGCGGGCGGCGGGCCCGGGATCGCGTAGCCGAACAGGTCTTCGGGCGGCGGTGTGGCGGCGGCGCTCATTCGGCCTCTCCGGCAGCGCTCTTCTCGCGGGCAACCTTCAGCCAGGACGACCGGCCCTTCAGACTTTGGTCGATCGCGGGCTGCACTTCCATGATCGGCGCCTCACCCATAGTACCTGCGCCGCGCCAGGCCTCGACCCAGACGCAGCGCATTTCGGGCTTCACCTCGCACATGCCGTTCGGGCGCACGCCGCCGCAGGGGCCGTTGCGGATCGATTTCGGGCAGTTCATCGGGCACGACATGCCGGTCGAGGACAGCGCACACTGGCCGCACATCTGGCAATCGATCAGCAGCGACTTCTCGCCGTGTTCGACGGCGGCGACGGGACGCTCAAGCCGGTCGTATCCGATCGCTCGGAATAGCGGCGCGAAGCCGACGACCGCTTTTTCAAACAGTGTGTAAAACCGGTTCAGCCCACGGGCGTGGGTTACCGACCATTTTCTGACGGCATACATGGTGTGCGGTTCTGCCTCTCTGTCAAACGCGCGTATCGAGAAGTCCGGACTCGGCGATCACCTCGGCGCAGGCGGCTTCCTGGTTCGGCGCCATCAGATGCGCGCCGGCGACCCCCGGAATGTCGCGCAGTTCGTGCAGCAACTCGACGCAGATTTTCTTGCCCTCGGCACGCTGATCGGACGCGCCCTCAAGGCGTGCGATCATCGGATCGGGAATATGGACGCCGTAGAGGTTCTCGTTCATCCAGCGGGCCGAGCGGGCCGACGCGATCGGACCGATGCCGATCAGGAACTTCGTCTGCTGGGCAAGGCCTTCATCCATCAGGAACGCCATGTAACGGCGCAGCAGATCGAGGTCGAAGGCATACTGGGTCTGGACGAAGTCGGCGCCCGATCCGATCTTGGCCCGGAGCGCGTCCGGCTTGAAGTCGGGCGACGGTTCGCGCGGCAGGTCGGCCGCACCAATCATCAGGTCGGGCGCCGCCTTGAGGTCGCGCCCAGACGGCAGTTTGCACTCGTCGCGCATCGTGCGCGCCATCCGCATCAGTGCGGCACTGTCGGTATCGAAGACCGCCTTGGCCTCGGGTTCGTCGCCCTGGTCGACCGCGTCGCCGGTCAGACACAGCATGCCGACCGCCCCCACCATCGCGCCGCCAAGGACCTTGCCCTGAAGCGCGAGCCGGTTCCGGTCGCGCACCGTCAGCTGCAGGATCGGCGGGATGCCCTGCTGCGCCAGCACCGCCGAGACCGCCAGCACCGAGGCCCGCACCCGCGCGCCCGCGCCGTCCGTCACGTTGACCGCATCTGCCAGCCCCCGGAGCGGCGAGACCTTCTCTATGACATGCGCGGGATCGGCAGAGGCCGGAGGGGTGGTTTCGCTGGTGAGCACAAAGTGCCCGGCGGCAAACGCCGTCCGCAGACTGTTTTCCCTCCGCGCCGCTCCCTCCGCCATGCCAACTCCTCCGTCTTCTGTCCGCTTTGCCCAAGCGTGCCTGGACCCACTGCCTGAAGTCCGGGACAGGTTACCTGACCCGATAAACCCCGGACCCGCACTGCGAGGCTATCCTGTCCAAGACCAGTTCTTGACGGGTGGCGACACGGACTGGGCCGGTACACGGACGATCCCGGCGTAGGCGCCTGATTTGTAAAGTCTTTACAAAAATGCAACACTGACAAATACGGTTCACTGGCAGATCCGGTTCCGCAAACTGGAAATTACCGTCAGCGTGGAAATCTGAAAATAATATGTCGTTTTGACAGGGTTTCCATCTTCTGGTTGATCTACTAGTATGCGCCGCTGTGCCGATGCCAAAAATGGTGCGGACACACATGCCGTGGACGGGAGGGGGCTGCCGCGGTGTGATAACAAAAACAATAAAATTGATAAGAAGACAAAAGTCTCCACGAACAGGGAAGCGCGGGACACATGGCGAAAGCGAACGGTAGCGATCACTACGTTCAGTTCAAGGAAGTCCAGAAGAGTTATGACGGCGTAAATCTGGTCGTCAAAAACCTCAATCTCAATGTCGAGACCGGCGAAAACAAAAAAAAACACTGACCTTCGGGTTCAGGCAAGACGACCTGTCTGATGATGCTGGCCGGTTTTGAAACGGCGACCCACGGCGAGATTTTTCTCGACGGCGCGCCGATCAACAACGTGCCGCCGCACAAACGCAACATCGGCATGGTTTTCCAGAACTATGCGTTGTTCCCGCACATGTCGATTGCGGAAAATCTGGCGTTTCCGCTGGAAACCCGCAACATGGGCAAGTCCGAGATTGAGGAGCGCGTCAAAAAGGCGCTCGACATGGTTCATCTCGGCGCGTTCTTCGGCCGCCGTCCGGGCCAGCTTTCGGGCGGCCAGCAGCAGCGTGTCGCCGTTGCCCGCGCCCTGGTGTTCGAGCCCAAGCTGGTTCTTATGGACG
>JAJFFI010000397.1 GCA_021776755.1 Alphaproteobacteria bacterium
CGATCAGGTAGCAGGGCAGCTGCCAGCCGAAGACGTTGCGGGTCGGCATGCCCCAGGGTGAGCACATGTAATCCTGGTTGCCGGCAAGGAAGTCGAGATAGAGGGACGAGTGGTTGAGATCCCAATCCTTGCCCTTGCCGAGCCGGAAGATGTCGCGGAACAGCGCCTTGGTATTCTGGCGCGAAAGAAAACTCTCCTGATCTGGCGCCCGCTCGTAGGAAAAGCCCGGCGAGATCGTCGTGCCGACGCCAATCTCCTTGGCGTAGTCGAGGAACTCGGCAACCTCCTCGGCGGTCGTGCCGTCGAAGATGGTGGCGTTCACGTTGACCTGGAAACCCTTGTCCTGGGCAAACTTGATCGCCTTGACCGCGCGCTTGAAGACGCCCGGCTGGCAGACCGACTTGTCGTGCATTTCCTCGGTGCCGTCGAGATGGACCGAGAAGAACAGATACGGGCTCGGCTTGAAGAGATGCAGCTTTTTCTCGAGCAGCAGCGCGTTGGTGCAGAGCGAGACGAATTTCTTGCGCTTGACGAGGCCGTCGACGATCTCGCCGATTTCCTTGTGCAGCAAAGGTTCGCCGCCCGGGATCGCCACGATCGGCGCGCCGCACTCGTCGGCCGCATCAAGGCATTCCTTGACGCTGAGGCGCTGCCTCAGGATCGGATCGGGATAATCGATCTTGCCACAGCCCGCGCAAGCGAGATTGCACTGGAACAGCGGCTCGAGCATCAGCACCAACGGGTACTTGTCGTTGCCCTTGAGCTTCTGCTTCATGATGTAGGCGCCGACGCGCACTTTCTGGATCAATGGAACAGCCACGTTACCCCCTGAATCCCTGGATGGATTGTCATTGGATTGCTCTTGTCAGGCGCGGGCTTGGCGTCGCGCCCATGTTGATCTGCAGTGTTGTTTCTCCGGTGCCGGAAACCTCAGGCAGCGACGCCTTCACGAAGTTCCTCCGGCAACTTGAACTGGATGTGCTCCTCGATGCCGTCAAGGACGCTGACTTCAATTTCACGGCCGGCGCGCAATTTATCGATGACTTCGTGCACCAGTTCCTCCGGCGTCGACGCGCCCGCGGTGATGCCGATGGTCTCGACGCCGTCGATCCAGGCGGCGTCGAGATGCGACGCGTCCTCGATCAGATAGGACGGCACATCCATCTCGGCGACGATGTCGCGCAGACGGTTCGAGTTCGAACTGTTGTGGGCGCCGACGACGAGGACCAGATCGACCTGCTGGGCGAGCGTGCGCACGGCGGCCTGGCGGTTCTGGGTCGCGTAGCAGATGTCCTTCACATCGGGGCCGACGATCGCGGGGAAGCGCTCCTTCAGCGCCTCGATCACCTCGCGGGTGTCGTCGACCGAAAGGGTGGTTTGCGTGACGTAGGAGAGTTTCCCGGGGTCGGTTACGTCGAGATTGGAGACATCCTGCTTGGTCGACACCAGGTACACCTTGCCGGGGATCCGGCCCATGGTGCCCTCGACTTCCGGATGGCCCTCGTGGCCGATCAGGATGACCTCGTAGTCTTTGGCCGCATAGCGCTGGCCTTCCTTGTGGACCTTGGAGACCAGCGGGCAGGTCGCGTCGATCACCGGAAGATCGCGGCGCTTGGCCTCGTCGGCGACCTTCTGGGAGACACCGTGGGCACTGAACACCGTGATCGCGTCCTCGGGCACCTCGTCGAGCTCCTCGACAAAAACCGCGCCCTTGGCCCGCAGTGTTTCGACCACGCGCTTGTTGTGCACAATCTCGTGGCGCACATAGACCGGCGGACCGTAGCGCTTGAGCGCCTTTTCGACGATCTCGATCGCACGCTCGACACCGGCGCAAAAACCGCGCGGCTGGGCCAGAATTACCCGCATGTGAAACTCCTCGTCTTCGCGTTCAGGGCCTTTACGTTCAGGCCCTCTGTGTTCAGTTCCTGCAGGGCAGCCAATCCGGAACCGGCAGCGCCTTCCCGCGGAAGTGCAAAAACGGCGCGTCCGAACATTCCAGCCGATTTGCCAGGTTCCGGGGCGCACCACACACAGGGACGCTAACACAAATCAATGGCGATGTCAGGCCCTCTTTGTTGCAGTGCAATATAGGCCGCACGGAAGGGTTTTCAAGGGGATTTGTCGTGAATTTCACGGGCATTCACACGCCATCCAGCGGCGTGGCGTCATCGGGACCCGTGACCGTTTGGCCCCGGCCCGGCGCGTCGGCAAGCCGCTGCATCACCCACCCGGCCCGCTGACCGATGTCGGCGACGAGGAAACCGTAGGCGTCGGCCGCCCGCCCCGGGCCGGGCAGCAGACCGGCGAGCCGGGCCTGGTGCGCAACCGCATGGATCGCGGCCATCAGCCGGCCCTTGTCCATCGCCTCGTGATAGACCGCCTCGAGCTTGTCGAGGAGCGAGTCGGTGCGGACCTCGTAGACGATCTGCCGGTCGTGACGGAGCTCGGCGATTCTGCGGAGAATGTTGGCTTTTGTTAACATGCGGCTTGCCTGGGATGTGGCGGATTTCTGCGAAAAACCGGCCAGAATCGCGGCGCGCGTGCCGGAGGGTTCCGTGAGGTAATGTTGACAAAACGCCTCCTGCCGGTCGGACAGGCGGCGCGGTTTCAGGGGGACAGGGTTGGGCATGTCGGGTCTCCGGGTGAAATTGGCGGCCAGAGATTATAGGATAATATACATATTATGCAAGAACAATATAGGAATATAGCAGTGGGAAAGCGCGAATAGGTTTACCTCTAAGCGCACGAAGTGGGCGGCGGATTCCGAGTTTGCCCGGCGCGAGGCGGATGGTCATGTCTAGAACATTATGTTTGAAGGCAAATTTCGAGCGAGACTAGCCGAGGCCGGTAGAACCGGATGTGGCCGGAAGCACATTTATTGAACAAGTTTCAAAAGTAAATTTATTTGGGGATATGACCTGACGTTCGGTTCCACCGCGGTCCCGCAATTAAGAAAATCGCAGGCTAGTCAAATTTCGCCATCGTCAAACCCTGTAAGCCATCCCAAACCGAAACGATCAGGGGGACCGGGTCCACCGGAAACCGCATTCCGAAAAGGTTTTTAAGAAACTACTGATCCAGATTAGCATCAAGTGTTGAGACATAATAAACTATGCAATCTTTTAGATTATATCAGTACTTTAATTGACTCACAAATTGTAAATCAGTTATCGTTAAACGTGATTATCTACAATTCGATTGAACTTCGGGCGATCACGCAGGTCGCCGAGGAATATCAGGGGGCGAACATGGCAAACGTTTGGATCTACAGACACGATGGGACCCTGCAATGTGGTCAGGGAAAGGAAATTGATCTGAAGGTAATGCAGTCCCAGCTCGAGAAAATCGGCGCCACGGTTTTGAACGCCGAAAAGCGGCAGCTCTGCGACATGATGCCTCTCGGCTGCGGCCAACCGACCGGAGCCGTCAACGCATATGAGATTTCCGAATCCGATTGGAAAAAGATCTCGGACGGCTTTGTCGGCCGCCTCGGCTTCCGGCTCTGGACCTGCGACCTCTCAATTGACCTCGACAATGACGATTTGCCGTGGCCTTGGAAATCAGGTGGAGACGACGAAACGCTTCCCTGGCCTTGGCCCGCGGCGACCTCCGTCGGGTCAACGCCGGTGCTGGTTCGCGACCTGATCGGCCGTCCCGTCCGGTGCTATGCCGAAGGAACCCCCGTCACACGGGATTTTATTCCGATGCGCGTCAACGTCGTGCACAGCGATGACGGCAAGGTTGTCGACATCTGGTTTGGGTAACGATTGGCATTGCCGCCGACAGGCGCCCTGCGCTTCAGCGCCAAAGGCCCCGCCCGAAATACTTTTGTCGAACACCAATCCGAGGAGAGGAAAATGACTATGTTCAAGCCAGACCTGACGATTGAATTGAATCCTGACCTGAAGACCTATTCCATTTCTGCATCCGTTTGGGTGCCAAACGGATGCTATGTCCAGACGGGAGCGAGCCACGGAACGCCGCCGAAGGGTCAGCAAGTCACGCCGGAGACCGAGCCTGTTGTCCTGAGGACCTTCAAGCGGGATGGACCCTGCACGGAAGGAGTGAAAGAGCTAACCTACATCGTGCCAAACATTCCGCTGACCGATGGCAAAACCGATATTGTCGCCTACACCGTCCTGGACAACAACGACCAGATTCTTGGCGCCACAAGGAAATCGGTCCCTGAACCCAGCTACTTCTCCGAGGGCAATTTTGACCAAGCGAAGGAATTCGTGAACAAGCCCGAAAAGAAGTCAGGCGCCCGAATTACGACTGTGAATGCCTGGGTGAACGCCATGCCTCCGGGTCCGAGAAAGCTCATTGTCAACATCGGTGTCTATGCGCCCTGCCTCAACTATTCCTTCAAGACTATCGATCTTGGGCCCTGGGGGATTGCAGGGACGATTTTGCGGGTCGGCGTTGAGGCCACCAAACCGGAAAATTGCGACAAGGGAATCTTCGACGACTTCATCAGATTCGAGAGCGATTGGGAAGACGACGACAAGTACACCGTGGTGTGGGTAGAGTTTGAGGACCAGATGATCATGGACGGCATCGAAATCATTCATTGATCTAATGGTGAGCCATTAGATCAGCCGGTCTTCGCGAGCTTGAAAAGCAACCGGGCGCTCCTGATTTTTGAGATCACGCAAGAACAAGCGCTCCGTCGCTACCTTTTCAGAGATAGCCGTTGTCGCGGAACCAGCTTATGGCGTCGGCCAGCGCCGTGTCGGCGGGGCGGGCGGTGTAGCCGAGTTCGGCTTCGGCGCGGGCGGACGAGAAATACATGCGCTTGCGGGCCATCTTCAGGCTTTCGGCGGTCATCATCGGCTGGCCGCCGGTCACTCGCGCGAGCCCTTCCATGACCTTGGCGACCGGCATCAGCGGGCCGATGGGGAGACGCACGGTGGGGGGCTTGCGGCCGGCGATGGCGGCGATCTTGCCGAGGATATCGCGGAGTGCCAGGTTTTCGCCGCCGAGCACGTAGCGCCGGCCCACTTCGCCTTTTTCGAACGCCAGCCAGTGGCCTTCGGCGACGTCCTCGACATGGACGACGCAGAGGCCGGTGTCGACGTAGGCCGGCATTTTGCCGGCGGCGGCATCGCGCACCATCTGGCCGGTGGGCGTGGGTTTGATGTCGCGGGGGCCGATGGGGGCGGCCGGGTTGACGATGACTGCGGGGAGTCCTTGTTCCGCCACAAGGGCACGGACGCGGGCCTCGGCAAGATATTTCGAGCGCTTGTAGTGGCCGATCATGTCGGCTTCCGTGACGGGGGTTTCCTCGTCGCCGGGGGTGCCGTCCTTCGGGATGCCGAGGACGGCGACCGAGGAGGTGTAGACGATGCGGGACACACCGGTGTCGGCCGCCGCCCGCATCAGCGCGACCGTGCCGTCGACGTTGGTGCGGTAGATCGGCGCGGGCTCGGGGATCCAGAGGCGGTAGTCGGCGGCGACATGGAACAGCGCGCCGCAGCCCCTGACCGCGGCGGCGAGCGAGGCCGGGTCGTCGAGGTCGCCATGGACGGTTTCGATATCGAGACCGTCGGTGTTGCGGGTGTCGGACGTCGCCCGCGTCATCACCCGGACGGCGTGGCCCGCGGCGAGCAGGCGGCGGAGCACGGCCGCCCCCACAAAGCCCGAGGCGCCGGTGAGCAGCGTTGTCGTCATGGAATACTCATTCGGCGGCTTTGGCGGCCCGCGCGGCCTCGCGCTCGGTTTTGCGGACCTCCTTGCGTTGGGCGGCGCGGCGGGCCATCGCCCGGGCCTCGAGCCACTGCCAGAGCACCATGCCGGCGGCGGCCGAGATGTATTCGCGGATGCGGGTGATGAGCGAGATCGCCAGCATCGAGGCCGGGTCGACGCCGACGAGGCCCGCGAGCAGCACGTAGGCGCCCTCCTGCAGGCCGAGACCGTTGGGCACCAGGAAGCCCGCGTCGCGCACGGTGGCGGCGATGGCGCGGAGCATCATCGCCTCGACGAGCGTGATCGGATGGCCGACGAGCCAGGCGGCGAGCCAGACCTCGAAACCGAACATTACGCGCGACAGGGTGCGGATGAAGACCGCGAGCCAGAAGCGGCCCGGGCGGGTGTAAACGTCGGCGATGGCGGTATCGAAGCTGGCCGCGGCGCGGGCGTATTTCCCGGCCGTTGCGGGGGCCATGCGGCGCGTGAGCCGGCGGACGATCGCCTCGACCTTGCCCGCGCGCTGCACCAGCATGAAGCCGAGCCCGCCGACGAACAGCAGGCCGACACCCAAGGCCGCATAGAGCACCACGCCGGCCTCGGCCGAAAGCCAGATCAGCAGTGCGACGCCGCAGAGCGCCCAGAGTGCCGAGGAGAAGGTCTGGATGGTCTTGTCGCCAACGACGGACGCGGTGACGGTCGCGAGCGGGTGGCCTTCGAAGGCCAGCAGGCGCGCCTTGACGACCTCGCCGCCGATTGTGCCCGACGGGATCAGCGCATTGACCGCGCCGCCAAGCCACATGGCGCGGGCAAGCGAGAGGAGCGGCGGCGCGGTCCCCGGCCCCGTGCCCGGCGCGAACATCAGCCCCCACGAGAACGCGGCGGTGAACATGTGCGGGATATAGATCAGGAAGACCAGCAGGATGCCGGGCCCGGCCGCGGCAAGGCCGGCCCAGACCTCGCCCGCGCCCTGCCACACGACAAGCGCCGCAAGCAGGGCGGCACCGACCAGAAAGGCAATCCAGCGAAGGGATTTTTTCAAGAGAAAACTCGCAAATTCACGTTCTGTAACAACCGCGTGTGACGCTGGTTACAGCATTGAAACCGGGAAATCGCCAAACCGGGTTTTCGCATAACGGCCCATGCAGACGCAACGAGAGGCCGCCCGGCGGCAGCAAGGATGCGGCCGATTTTTGTCAGGTAGCGCCGGGCAGGTTTCTAATGCAAGTGATTTCAAAGACCAAGAACCGCGCCCGGAAGACCGGTCGGCGGACACGCCGACAAGCTGATCGCAGCGCCCCTCTTCGACGGCACCATCGCGCCCGGCCTCCGGCGCCCAAGCCCTGCCTACGCCCATCCCGGGAAACGCCCCGGCACGAGCCAGGGCTTGCCGGGATTGCCATCGCCCGACACGACGGCCTCGGCCAGCCAGCGGGCGGTCGCGGGTGCGGCATGCATCCCGATGCTGCCCATGCCGCCGTGGATGTAGAGACCCTCGATGGGCGAGCGGCCCGCGACCGGCAGGCCATCGGAGACCATGGGCCGGTTTCCCGGATAGACATTCTGGACGCGCGGGCCTTCCATCGCCCCGATCAGCCGCATCGCCCGTCCGGCGATCCGGGCCGGCATGTCGGTGTTCCGCACGAGATCGCGGAACGCGGGCTGGATCGAAGCCCCCATGCGGGCGTCGCCGCCGCGCATCGGGTTGAGGCAGAGCGCCTCGACCGCCGGCAGATCGTCACACTGGTCGGCCACGTCCGACAGGCGTCCGAGTGCCATCCGCCGGCCCAGCTCTTCCTGATCCGGCCAGGTGAGTTCTTCCATGATCCACGGCAGGTCGAAGCCCAGCGGCCCGAACTGGATCAGCCAGCCACGCCCCGCGGTAAAGGGCAGCGCCGGCAGCGGCCCGTCGCCGACCACGCGCCGCATCAGCTCGCCGGTCCATCCGCCGTTGGCGAGGAACACCATGTCGGCGGCGATGATCCCGTCGTCGGTCAGCACGCCCTCGACCTTGCCGCCGCGGCTGTGGACCTGGACCACCCGGCAGCCGGTCCGGAACTCGGCCCCCGCCTCCCGCGCGGCATGGGCGAAGGCGTGGGTCGCGCCCATCGGCTCTAGCGTCCAGGCGCGGTCGACGAAGAAGCCCCCCGCGACATTGAGCTTCAGACGGGGATGATCGCGGGCGAGCGTCTCGCCGCTGACCCGCTCGACGCGGTGGCCGACGGTCTCCATGCGGCCGGGAATTTCGGCGCCGCGCTCGAGCGCCTCGTCCGTGGCCGAGACCAGCAGTTGCCCGATCCTGGCGAACTCGAACGGCACCGGACCATCGGCGAGTTCCTCGTAGATCGCGGCGCAGGCGTCGAGCAGTTCAACCACCTCGGTCTGCGGGCCGCCCAGCAAAGTGCCGGTGTTGCGCCCCGACGACTCGGCGGCGATCCAGTTCTGCTCGAGCACGACAGGCCGGATCCCGCGCCGCGCGAGCTCCCAGGCGAGCGTGCAGCCCGCAATTCCCGCGCCAACAATGATTGCGTCATAAGGGCCGTTTCCCGCCGGTTTCTTCTGAGCCATGTTCGCCTCCCGTGTTGGCCGTGTCGATTTCAGTTGCAATTTTTGGATATTGGATCCAATATCCGATTATGTCAAATCCACGCACCGGCGGGACGCTTGATCCTGCCCCAGACCCTGCAACAGACCCTGCATTCCCGCCGGTCCCGGAGGGCGAGGCCGGGCTCCACAAGCTTATCGCCCGGGCGCGCCCGCGGTTTCGCACGGCCACGGCGCTGGTCCACGACACCATGCGGACCGCGATCCTGACCGGAACGTTCGCGCCGGGCACCGCCCTGCGGCAGGACACGCTGGCCGAGGCCTTCGACGTCAGCCGGATGCCGATCCGCGAAGCGCTCCGCCAGCTCGAGGCCGAGGG
>JAJFFI010000398.1 GCA_021776755.1 Alphaproteobacteria bacterium
CATCGCATTCGAGCCGCCGCCGATGCAGGCGACCAGCGTGTCCGGAAGCCGGCCCTCGGCCTCCATCATCTGCTCGCGGGTCTCGTTGCCGATCACCGACTGGAAGTTCCGCACCATCTCGGGATAGGGGTGCGGGCCCGCTACCGTGCCGATGATGTAAAAGGTTTCGTCGACATTCGAGACCCAGTCGCGCAACGCCTCGTTCATGGCGTCTTTCAGGGTCTCCGAGCCGCTTGTCACGGCCTCGACCTCGGCGCCGAGGAGCTTCATGCGGAAGACGTTCGGCGCCTGGCGCTCGACATCCGTCTTGCCCATGTAAACCTTGCACGGCAGATCAAAGAGCGCGCAGACGGTCGCGACCGCAACGCCGTGCTGCCCCGCGCCGGTCTCGGCGATGATGCGGGTCTTGCCCATGCGGCGGGCCAGCAGGATCTGGCCCAGCACGTTGTTGATCTTGTGGCTGCCGGTGTGATTGAGTTCGTCGCGCTTGAAATAGACCTTGGCACCCCCGAAATGTTCAGTCAGGCGCTCGGCGAAATACAGCGGGCTGGGGCGCCCGGCATAGTGCTTGAGGTAGTAGTCAAGCTCGCTCTGAAAGGATGCGTCGGCCTTGGCCGCCTCGTATGCCTTCTCGACCGCCAGAATCAGCGGCATCAGGGTCTCGGCCACATACCGGCCCCCGAAAATGCCGAAATGCCCGGCCTCGTCGGGCCCGGTTCTGTATGAATTCACGTTCTGCATGGATGCGGCGCCATTCCCCGGAATTGCTGCCCGAATGCCCGGGCGGCGCTACTAAACCACAGCAGACGCAACAATCCGAGGGTTTTTCTCGGACGTTTGATCAGTCCTCACGGACACCGTGCACGGCCTCGAGAAAGGCAGCAATCCTCGCCGAATTCTTCACACCTGACGCGTCCTCGACGCCGGAGGAGACATCCACCGCCGGGGCGCCGGTGATCGCGATGGCGTCCTGTACGTTTTCCGGCGTAAGGCCACCCGAGAGCATCCATGGCAGCAACCACGTACGGCCCGCAAGCAAAGTCCAGTCGAAGCTGACCGCGTTGCCCCCGGGCAGCGGGTTTTTCATGGAACTCGGCGGCTTGGCGTCGAACAGCAGCCGGTCGGCAACCTTGTAGAAAGCCTCGGCACCTGCCAGATCGCCCGTCTCACGCACCTTGATGACCTTCATCACTGGCACGCCGTACCTGCCGCGCAGCTCCTGCACGCGTTCGGGCGTCTCATCGCCGTGCAATTGCAGGAGTCCGAGCCCTGCCGGATGTACAGTTGCCGCGTACACTGCGTCGGACGCGTCGACGTACAGGCCGGTCCGCACGATGCTCGGCGGAACTGGTGCTGCCAGGGCGGCCGCGGCCGCGGGCGTCACATAGCGGGGCGATGGCTCGTAGAACACCAGCCCCACATAGTCCGCTCCACCGTCGACCGCCGCCGTCATGGCCTCGGGCGTGGAAATGCCGCAGATTTTCGCCTCAGTCATCATGGCTGCGCTCTATACGGGAGGGCCGGCGGGCCGGCAAGCATGCTCGCAACGGGGGCATCAGGAGGCAGCTGCGGCCCAGGCGGTGACCTCGGCTGCGCACCGGCTGCCGTCAAGGGCGTCAGCGACGGCCTGGCCCATCAGGGCGCCGAACTTGAAACCATGACCGGAAAAGCCGCTCATCACCCAGGTGCTCGCGGCCAGTGGCTCGACAATGAAGCGTTCGCGGTCGGAGACCGTGTAGTAGCAGGTCTTGCCGTGATCGACCCGATAGCGGTCGAAGTCGCGGAACCGGGTGCGGCAGCGGGCGAGCAAGGCCTCGGTCTCGTCGCGCAGCGCGTCGCGGCGTTCGTCCGGGCGCCCCTCCCGGGTGAAGTTGTGGTCGCCGATCTTGAGCCCGTAGCTGTGGCCGTCCCGCTCGATGGGCGGGACCAGGTAGAAACCGTCATCGCCGGTGATGTCGACAAGGCAGGGGGTCGCGTGCCACGCCCCGGCGAGGTCGTCCGGCGGACGGGCGTAGGTCAGAAGCTGACGCGAAGGTGTGGCGCGGCTCGCCATGCCGGGCAGGAGGTCCGGCAGCCAGGGGCCGACGGCGACCACCAGGGCATCGGCAGCTTCGCGCGCACCACTGCCCAGCGTGACCGTGGCGCGTTCGGGATCAATATCGGTGACGGCCGTGTGCGGCCGGAGCCGGGCGCCGGAGGTGCCGAGCCAGTGCGCCAGTTGCTCGACGATGGCGCCTGCATAGAGCGCCCCGCCGCGCGGTGTCCACATCGCGCCCTCAACGCCCACGGGCGACAGCACCGGCCAGCGGCGCGTCATCTCGTCTGCCGACAGCCAGTCGAAAGACAGGTTCGCAGCCTTCATGCTGTCGGCGGAAATGCGGGCCCAGCTGCCCTCGCCGCTGTCGATCGCGAGGAAGCCGGTCTCGGCATAGAGCACCGCGCCGAGATCCTCCCAGAGCGCTTCCCAGGCGGCGTAGGCCGCATCGAGCATCAAGGCGTATTTGTCCATCGCGCCGTAGGGCTGGCGGATCACGCGATGTTGGTCGACGGAGGATCCGAGCGGATTGGGGATCGGGCCCTGCTCGAAGACGGTTACGGCGTGGCCGCGTTTGGTCAGCGCCCAGGCGGTGGCGAGGCCCATGATGCCCGCGCCGATGACGGTGACCCGCATGACAGCGCTCAGACGCCGAGCGTTTTGGCGGCCAGCGTGGCGGCGGCCAGATCCTCGAGCGCGGTGCCAACGGACTTGAAGAGCGTGATTTCGTCGGCCCCTTCGCGGCCCGTCGTCTCGCCACGCGAGAGCGCAAACAGATCGCCCTGAAGATCGCCGCGGGCAAGCACACCGTCTGCTATCGGCTGCACGATGTCGCCGCCTTCCTTGAGCGCGCCATCGAAAGTGTCGACATAGACGCGCGCGCGGGTAACGGCCTCGTCGTCGGTTTCGCGCATGGTGGGCAGGAAAGCGCCGACAAGATCGACATGCTGCCCAGGCTT
>JAJFFI010000399.1 GCA_021776755.1 Alphaproteobacteria bacterium
TCTTGGTCGATCCGTACCAGGTGTGGGAGGCCCGCGCGATCGAGGCGGACTGCATCCTGATGATCATGGCGGCGGTCGACGATGCGCTGGCGTCAGAGCTCGAAGCCACGGCCCACAAGCTCGGCATGGATGTGCTGGTTGAGGTGCATGACGAGGCCGAACTGGAGCGGGCGCTCAAACTCTCGTCGCGCCTGATCGGGATCAACAACCGCAATCTGAAGACGCTCAAGATCGATCTCGCGACCACCGAACGGCTCGCGGCAATGGTTCCGGAAGACCGCATGATGGTCTGCGAGAGCGGGCTCGACACACCGGACGATCTTGCCCGCATGGCCGCCACCGGCGCGTATTGTTTTCTCGTCGGCACGTCGCTGATGTCCCAGCATGATGTGACGGCGGCCACCCGGACCCTGCTCGCCAATCCTGTGCCCCGCCGGGCCGCGGGCTAGGGCAGCGCCAGCAATGCTATTCGGCAGTCGCCAGCGGGCCCTCAGAACAATCGTCAATGCGCTGAAACCGTTGGTGCAGAGGGCGGTTGCGAACAACAACGGCTACCTGCCGCGGGGGTTCTGGGACGACCCCTTTGTGCTTGGCTACCTGACCGGCACGGCCACCCATTTCGCCCGCCTGGTGAACCCCAAGGGCATGAAGGATGAAGATCTCGGGATGGTCCTGATCTCGGCGATGCGGAAGTTGTCGGGAACGGACGCCGAGGAGATCACCGACCGGATACTGTTGCTGCAGCAGTCGCGCGACAAGGATTTCGTCCGCGCGGTGGATGCCTCGGAAAAGGCCATCGCCTATATCTACGAGATCGTGCCGATGGACCACGAGAAGCTCGTGCGCGACGCCGCCCGGATTGAAGGGGCGACCCTCCCTGGTGGCGAAAAGCCGACGCGTTCGGCGATCGCCTGGCGGCTCCACCAGACGCTGTTCTACGATGTGATCGACAAACGCCTCGCCTGAGACGTCAGATCACATTCGATTTCACGTAGCCGTAGCTCGGAGCCGCCGACGCGCCGGCGCGCAGCCAGGTGTCATCCTCGGCGCGCGTACCGAACCGGCCGGGCGCGTAAATATCGGCATCGAACGACGGCGGCCCGCCGCCGACCTGCTCGGCAATAATCCGGCCGCTCGCAGCAGCCAACGTCACGCCGTACGAATTCATTCCGGTTGCAACATAAAGCCCACCAACATCCGGCATCGGCCCGATCAGCGGCAGCCCGTCGGGCGTGAAGGCTTCCGGCCCGTTGAGGAAATTGGGAATCTCCGCCTCGGTCAGCGCCGGAAAAATCTCGCATATCTTCTCGTAGTAGGGTGCAATCTTGTCCCAGGCAGGCTCCAGCAGCGCAAAGGTAAACGGCTCCGGCAGCGCATCGTCCTCGATGACCACCGCGTCCCGGTCGAAGCAGCCGACGAGAAATCCGCCGGTTTCCTCACGGCCGTAGATCAGGTCTTCCGGGCAAACGAAAGACGGCGTGTCCCGCGGCAAGCCGGGATCCGGCCGGGCGATCAGGTAAAGATGCTCGCACCCGCGTTGGGCAAGCGTGATCCCAGCTTGCAGCAACAGCGTCCGGGACCAGTGGCCGGCCGCGACGATAACCACGTCGGCATCTATCTTGTTGCCGTCCACCGACAGGCCGGTGACCTTGCCGCCCCCGAATGCCAGACCGTCAACCGCCGCGCCTTCCAGAATTTCAGCGTCGGCTTGCCGGGCCGCGCGGGCAAAAACGGCGGTGATGTCGGCAGGATTTACGCGGCCGCAGAGCGGGTTGAACCATGCCCCGGCAATGGCGTCCGGCTCAAGCAGCGGATGGCGTGCGCCCGCCTCGGCAGGCGTCAGCATGGCACCGCCCACGCCCCGCTCCGCCGCAAGCGCTGCCGAGCGCCGGAATGCGTCGAGCCCGGTATCGGTCCGCGCAATGAACAGCCGCCCCGGGCAATGCCAGCCGGTCGCGAGACCGGTGCGCTCGCCGAGTGATTTCACCGTCTCGATCATATAGCGCACCGGCGCGTCATGATCGCCGATTGGCTTCCAGTTGATGTTGCCCGCTGAATGCCACGTGGTTCCGCTGCCGAGCTGGTCGCGCTCGTAGAGCGTGACCTCGCCCGCCCCGGCCTCGGCGAGATGCCAGGCGATGCTGCAGCCGGTCACTCCGCCGCCGATCACTGCGATCTTCCGTGTCATTCCGAAAGCCTAGTTTGCCATGCCGCGCGGAGCCAGTGTCTCGTACGCTCTTGGCATCAACTGCAGAGCATCCCATAACTGCACGGATGAAACAGGTCCTCGCATGAGCAAGCTCACCCATATCGATGCCGCGGGCAACGCGCGGATGGTGGATGTATCGGAAAAAAGCGACACCGAGCGCGTCGCGGTCGCGGCCGGCAGCGTGGTGATGGCGCCCGAAACGCTGGCGCTGATCACCGGCGCCGGGATCAAAAAAGGCGACGTGCTCTCGGTCGCCCAGCTCGCGGGAATCATGGGCGCCAAGAAAACCCCCGATCTCATCCCGCTTTGTCATCCCCTGCCCCTGACCTCGGTCACCGTGGAGCTTGCCGCCGACGCCGGCCGCAATGCCGTCGACATCACCGCCACCTGCCGCACGACCGGCAAGACAGGTGTCGAGATGGAGGCGTTGACCGCCGTCTCGGTCGCGGCCCTCACCGTCTATGACATGTGCAAGGCGGCGGACAAGGCGATGCGGCTGACCGAAATCCGCCTGACGCACAAATCCGGCGGCAAGTCCGGGACCTACGATGCCGAATGAAGTTTCACCGAAAGGCAGCCGCACGATGCTGTCGGTCGAGGACGCGCTGGCCCGGATCGTCGCGGGGTTCGACACGCTCGCGGCCGAGCAGGTCGCCGTCACCGAAGCCACGGGGCGTGTGCTGGCGTCCGATGTCGCAGCGCGCGTCACCCAGCCACCTGCCGGGGTCTCTGCCATGGACGGGTATGCGGTACGGGCCGCCGATGTCGCGGCCGCGTCGGCGGACGCGCCGGTCACGCTTGCGGTCGTCGGCGAAGCCCCCGCCGGGGGCGCCCATGACGGAACGCTCGCCGCGGGCGAGGTCGTACGCATCTTCACCGGCGGCCCGGTGCCGGCCGGCGCCGATGCCATCGTCATCCAGGAAGATACCGAAGCCGGCGAAGGCTCGGTCAGTATCCGGGTGGCAGTTCCGGAAGGCCACTACATCCGTCCCAAAGGCCTCGATTTCAGCACCGGCGATATACTGCTCGAGGCCGGGCGCCTGCTGGGCCCCGCCGATATCGGGCTCGCGGCCGCAATGAACCACCCCTGGCTCGCCGTGCGCCGCAAGCCGCGGGTCGCCATTCTCGCAACCGGCGACGAGATCGCCATGCCGGGCGATCCGCTCGGCCCCAATCACATCGTGAGTTCCAACGGGCCGGCGCTCGCTGCCCTGGTTCGGGAAAGCGGCGGCATCCCGCATCTTCTCGAAATCGCCGGCGATACCGAAGAGGCGCTCCGCAAGGTGGCCGAGGGCGCGCGGGGCATGGACCTGCTGGTCACGACCGGTGGTGCGTCGGTCGGCGACCGCGATCTGGTGCGCTCCGCGCTCGATCTCGACATCGACTTCTGGAAGGTCGCGATGCGCCCCGGCAAGCCGCTGATCTTCGGGCGTCTTGGCGACACTCCGATGATTGGTGTGCCCGGAAACCCGGTCTCGAGCCTGGTCTGCGGTGTGATCTACGTGCGCCCGGCAATCCGGCGGATGCTCGGGCTCGACCCGGCAACGGTGCCCGAAGAAGCCGCCCTGCTCGGGCGCGACCTCCCGGCCAACGACCGGCGGCAGGATTATCTCCGCGCCACACTGGCGCCGGACGAATCAGGTCATTCGGTCGCAACGCCCTTCGGCAGGCAGGACAGCTCGATGCTGTCGCGGCTCGCACGCGCCGATTGTCTCGTGATACGGCCCCCGGAAGCCGCGGTGGCCAAGGCCGGAGACACGGTCCGCATCATCCGGATCTGAGCCCTCGGTAAGGACGAGGCGTTGCCAAGCGCTTGTGATTTATCCACAGGCCGTCTCAAGACCCTTGACGAAATCCCGGAATAAAAATAGAACAGTGGTGAGGTTTAGGGTTTGTTCCGGCCTCGCACGCTTTCCGCCGGGAAACCGGCCCGGTTATCCACAGCCCGGGCTGCGTTGGACCGGCACCGGACAGGATACGCAGCTGGAACGTGACAACAAACCATGGACATCCGCGCCTTCCGAGGCGGTATGTCGAGCAAGGGCACTGTGCCCGACGAAGGCATTGTGCCCGACAGAGACAAATTTGCGAGAGGGACCCCCATGCTGACCCGCAAGCAACATGAACTGCTCATGTACATCAACGAATTCATAAACGAGACCGGCACCTCACCCTCGTTCGAGGAGATGAAGGATGCGCTCGATCTCAAATCCAAGTCCGGTATCCACCGGCTGATCCTCGGGCTCGAGGAACGCGGTTTCATCCGCCGCCTGCCGCACCGGGCCCGCGCGCTCGATGTGCTCAAGCTGCCCGACACGGCAACCGCTGAATCCAAGCTCGGAGGCGCTGGCTCGAACGTCGTCCGCGGCGATTTCAAGCAACAGTCACCGAAGGCACGCTTCGGCAACGAGGCCGAAACCACCCAGCTTCCGCTCTATGGCCGGATCGCGGCCGGCACGCCGATCGAGGCGCTCCGCGACCCGGAACGCACCGTCGATGTGCCACCCCATCTGATGGGCTCGGGCAGCGAGCACTACGCGCTCGAGGTTGACGGCGACTCGATGGTCGAGGCCGGAATCATGGACGGCGATGTCGTCGTCATCCAGCGCTGCGAGGACGCCGAGTCCGGTAGCATCGTGGTGGCGCTCGTCGACGACATGGAAGTCACGCTGAAGCGGCTCCGCAAGCGCGGCAACTCGGTGGCGCTGGAGCCCGCCAACAAGGACTACGACACGCGCATTTATGGCCCCGACCAGGTGAAGGTCCAGGGTCGGCTGGTCGGGCTGTTGCGCAGCTTCTAGCCCGCCCCTCTCCAGACGCCTGTTCCTTTCCGGGCCCCTCCCCATGGGCTCGCTCACGGGGTCCCCTCCCTTGGGCAACAGGACAGGCCTAACCTCCGGCGGGACGGTGCAAGCGGTCCCGCCGGTTCTCTGTCCGGCAACTAATCAGTTCTGCCTGCCAAGGCGGTCGCGGTTCAAAACCCACGGGCGCAGGCCCCGTTCGTCTGCGACGCTCCGGACGGCGATACCCCGTGCCGAGATCCAGAGTGCGTGACCGCCTTCGCGCCAGAGATCGAAGCGGTCGATCACATGCGACGGCCCGCGGCAAGCAGTCCGGACGGGTTCGAGGCTCACAACCGCGTCCGCCCGCGCGCAGTCCTCTTCCAGCACCCGTTCGTCGCGGACCAGTGCCACCGCCTGGCCTTCAAGGCGATAGATGCAGCCGGCGGCATCACACCTCAGACGGCCGTCATATGAGGCACCGTTCGGCGGCCAGGCGCGGGCGGTATCGGTTCCGGCCCGCCGCATCCACCCCCCGGCCACGAAGGCGCCGGCCCGCTGGTTCGACAGCATGTAGCGCCCGTCCGCGCCCCGTACCGCCATCAGCCGCGCATCGCCCGTAATCAGCACGTCGGGCGGGGTCACGAAGGCCAGCGACAGCAGCGCCGCGACCGGGCCCGCCAGCCCCGCGAGCCGCCATTTCGTGCGCCAGACGCAAAGCCACAATCCGCCGAGGGCCGCCGCGGCCAGCCCCCAGGACGGCATCGCCGGCGCGAGCCACACCGCGCCCTTCCAGTTGGCCACCGTGTGCGCCACGCCGAGAACCGCCTCGATCCCCCACCCCATCGCCGCGAGCGGGATGTGATCGAGACCGAATGGCATGAGCAGAAACGCGATCAGTCCGCAGGGCATGATCCAGAGCGCGGTGATCGGGACCGACAGCAGGTTGGCCGCGAGCCCGAATGCCGCAAACCGGTTGAAGTGATAGATTGCAAAAATGCCGGTGGCCGTGCCGGCGATCAATGTCGTGAGCGCAATACCCCCGATATAGCGCGCGGCCCGGGTGACCGGGGTCCGCCGCGAAAATCCATCGGCGCGGGACGCCCGCCAGGCCGCCAGCGCCTCATAGGCCGCGATCAGGGACACGACGGCGGCGAACGACATCTGGAAACTCGCACCAAGCAGGCTCTCCGGCGCGATTGCGAGGATCACCGCGGCCGCCCAGGCCACAAGCCGCATGGTGAGCGCCGTCCGGTCGATAAGGATCGCAAACAGCACCAGTCCCACCATGATGAAGGCGCGCTGGGTCGGGACTGTCGCGCCCGTTATGAGCATGTAGGCGAAAGCCCCCGCGAGCGCGCCGGCCGCGGCCCATTTCCGGATCGGATAGCGCAGCACGAGGGCGGGCACGAGTGCAAACCCGAGCCGCATCACGAAAAAGATGAACCCCGCCGCAAGGCCGATGTGAAGACCCGAGATTGCCAGCAGATGGGCGAGACCGGATTTCCGCATGGCTTCGAGATCGGCCTCGCCAATCCCGCTCCGGTCGCCGGTCAAGAGGGCCGCCGCCACCGCGCCCGCCCTCCCCGGCAAGGCCGACTGGATGCGGAGACTCGTTGCTTCCCGGAGACGGGCAAGCCAGAGCGTGGCGCCGCCCTGCCTGGAACTCTCCATGGCCGAAACCTGGGCCACGGTGTAGCCGACCCCTCCCAACCGTTCGAACCAGGCCCGGCGCTGGAAGTCGTAGGCGCCCGGCGTCGAGGGTTCGGGCGGCGGCAACAGCACGGCCCGGGTCCGGACGCGGTCTCCGGGTTGCGGCAGGACGGTATGCTTCACGCTGTGTTTGACGCGCACGCGGTCAGGTGTCCCGGCCGCGCCCAGGCCGGAGACCGTCAGCCGGTCGAGCGTGAGGCGGACGCCGTCGGCACGCCGCTCGACCTGCACAACCCGTCCCCGGAGATCATCGACGAAAATGCGTTTGGCAATCACAGGGGCGGCCACCGCATGGGTCCGCCATTGGGCGACGACCGCGCCGGACGCAAAGGCAGCAACCAGTGCGGCGCCCAGCAGAGCCGGCGCGCGATTGCGGCCCCACCAGACGCCCGCAAGTGCCAGCACCAGGACGAGTGGCGCGATCCAGACCGGCGGCTCGGACCAGAGCGCGAAATAGGTGGCAATCCCCCCGCCGAACGCGACCGGCAACCAGAGCAGCCAGCGCGACCGTTCCGCCGCGAGCGAGGCTGCGGCCCATCGCCATAACCGATCTACAACACCGCGCCGCGCGCGTTTGTGTCCGTAATTCCGCTCCATCCGGGAATATTAGCTCAAGATTCCAGAAAAATGCCTCCCCCAACGGCGTACCCGGTGGCGCCGGGCTGTGCTACACACCCGGCGCACCTTCCTTGTTCCCCTCCCGCCCCGACAGGCCCGCATGACCGTCGTCACCCGTTTCGCCCCCACGCCCACCCGTTTCCTGCATATAGGCGGCGCCCGCACCGCGCTGTTCAACTGGCTCTATGCCAGGCACACCGGCGGACAGTTCCTGCTGCGGATAGAGGACACCGACCGCAAACGCTCGACCGAAGAGGCCAAGGCCGCAATCATCGACGGGCTCGAATGGCTCGGCATCGATTGGGACGGCGACATTGTCTACCAGTCCGAACGTGCGGACCGTCACGCCGAGGTGGCGCACGCGATGCTCGAGGCGGGCAACGCCTATCATTGCTGGTGCACACCGGAAGTGCTCCAGACAATGCGCGAGACCGCGAAGGCCGACGGGCGCCAACCGCGCTACGACGGCACGTGGCGCGACCGGGACCCCTCGGAGGCGCCGGACGGGGTCGACCCGGTCGTCCGGCTGCGCGCCCCCCGGGAGGGCGAGACCGTCATCGACGATGCCGTGCAGGGCAAGGTGGTCACCGCAAACACCCAGCTCGACGACATGATCCTGCTTCGCGCCGACGGGACGCCGACCTACATGCTGTCCGTGGTCGTCGACGATCACGACATGGGCATCACCCACATCATCCGGGGCGACGATCACCTGACAAATGCCGCCCGCCAGGCCCAGATCTACCGCGCAATGGGCTGGGATGTGCCGACCTTTGCCCATATCCCGCTGATCCACGGCGCTGACGGCGCAAAACTCTCGAAACGCCACGGTGCGCTCGGGGTCGATGCCTATCGCGACATGGGATACCTGCCCGAAGCGATCCGGAACTACCTGTTGCGGCTTGGCTGGAGCCACGGCGACGACGAGATCATCTCGACCGAGCAGGCGATTGAATGGTTCGACCTCGGCGACGTCAACAAGGGCGCCGCGCGGTTTGATTTCGCCAAGCTCGACAATCTGAATGCGCAATACATCAAGACCGCAGAGGCTGGCCGCCTGCTCGGACTCATCGCCCCACTGATTGAGGCAGATACAGGCGTTACGCCGTCAGCCGCAGCCCGGAAGCGGCTGGCAGCGGGGCTCGACGGCTTGCGGTCCCGCTCCAAAACAATCCTGGAACTGGCTGAAAACGCAAAGATTTACTCATCTGACCGACCGTTGGAATTTGAGGAAAAGGCAGCTGTGCTGCTCGATCCCGATGCCCGTGGCCGGCTTGCAGCCTTGCGAACCGCGCTCGAGGATCATGACGACTGGACCGAGGAAGCGCTCGAAACCGCGGTCAAAGGTCATGCTGAAACCCAAGACCTGAAACTTGGGCTCATCGCACAGCCGCTGCGGGCCGTGCTCACCGGACGCACCGCATCGCCGGGCATATTCGAGGTGATGGCAGTGCTGGGAAAAGACGAGACTCTCGGCCGCCTCGCCGATGCCGCGTGACGGCGGAAAACTGCTGTCCGCCCTTCTGCTGATTGATCTTTTTGCGCTGCACCATTATGCTGGCGCCAGCTACACAGCGGCGCTACAGGCGGTCGCTGTTTCAGAGAAACGGAGATTTCATGGGCAAAGCAGGTGGAACCGCCAAAATGGTGGAGAAAGAGCGCACGGTCACGCTGACCGACAACGCCACA
>JAJFFI010000400.1 GCA_021776755.1 Alphaproteobacteria bacterium
GCCGAGCACGGCGGCGATGACGGCGGTCGCCGCAACCAGCAGCCCGAACTCGGTGAGATAGGCGCGGAGGATGTTGCGCCGCGTCGCCCCCAGCACCTTGAGCACGACCGCGTCATAGACACGGCGGCGATGGCCGGCCGCGACCGCACCGGCGAGCACGAGTATGCCGGCCAGCAGGGTGATCGCGGTGGTGCCGCGGAGGGCCACGCCGATCTTCTCGAGCATCGCGTTCACCGCATCGAGCGCGTCCTTGACCCGGATCGCCGAGACATTGGGGAACTTGTCGGTCACCGCGAGCAGCAGTTTCGATTCGGCGTCCGCCGTTGTCCGCGCGGTCGCGATATGGGTGTGCGGCGCGCTCTCGAGGGTGCCCGGCGCGAACACGATCACGAAGTTCATGGTGAGCGTCGACCAGTCGATGCGCCGGAGATTTTGGACGGTCGCCGTCACGTCGCGCCCGAGGATATTGACCGTCAGCGTGTCGCCGATGCCGATGCCATACCCCGCCGCGACCTCTTCGGCGAGCGAGATGATCGGCGGGCCGGCGTAATCCTTCGGCCACCACTTGCCCTCGACGATCTCCGAGCCTGGCGGCGCGACGGCGGAATAGGTGAGACCGCGCTCGTTGCGGATGGTCCAGCGCACGTTCTCGGCGACATTGGCTTTCTCGGACGGCGTGCCGTTGATCTTGACGATCCGCCCGCGCAGCGTCGGGACGCGATCCATGAAGGTCGCCCCCGCGGTCGCGCGTATGACGTCATCGAAGCCCGCGACCTGGTTTGGCTGGATGTCGATGAAATAGAAGGTCGGCGCCTCGGTGGGGATGCGGTCGCGGATCTGGCGCGCCATGTTGCCTTCGATCTGGGCGACCGCGACCAGCACCGTGAGACCGAGGCCCAGCGACAGCACGACACTGGCGAGCGGCGCCCCCGGGCGATGCAGATTGGCGAGTGCGAGGCGAAGCCCCGGGCGGCCGCGCAGCAGTGCCTGGCTGGCCGAGGCGCGGGCCGCGAGTTTCGCGATCAGCCAGGCCGCCCCCCGGAACGCAATCAACGTCACGATGGCAGCCCCCACGAACCAGATCGCGATCACCTTGTCCTGCGCCGTCGCGACAGCGGTGACGGCGAGGACGACGATCGCAAGTGCGGTGACCGCGATATAACCCGGCCGCGGCCATTTCCGGGTCGGCGCAATCAGCGAGCGGAACAGCGTGGCGCCCGGGATCTCGCGGGCGCGGGCGAGCGGCCAAACCGAGAAGGCCAGCGCCACCAGCAGCCCGAATCCCGCCGCGAGCAGCAATGGCAGCGGATAGACGCCGATCCGCGACGGGACCGGCAACGCATCGCCGAAGATCGCCAGCACGATTGCGGGCGCCACCGCGCCGACCGCGAGGCCAATGACGATACCGACCAGCGCCAGCGCCATGACCTGCAGGAGATAGGTCCGGAAAATCACGGGCCCCGGCGCGCCGACGCATTTCAGCATTGCGATCGTGTCGGTGCGCCCGTCGAGATAGCCCTTGGTCGCGTTGGCGACGCCGACGCCGCCGACGAGCAGCGCGGTCAGGCCCACGAGCGTGAGAAACATTGCGAGGCGCTCGACAAACCGGCGGACCCGGGGGGAGGCGCCTGAGGGGTCGCGCACACGCCAGCCGGCGTCCGGAAATTTCTGCGACAACGCCGCACTCCAGTCGGACGGCGGTGCGGCGCCCTCGGCAAGGCGGAGTTTGTAGTAATAGCGGACGAGGCTGCCGGGCTGGATCAGCTCGGTCTCGGGGAGGCTCGCACTGGCGACCATGAGCCGTGGCCCGAGTGTGAAGGCGGACGCCCCACGGTCGGGCTCGGTGCGGATGACGGCGCGGAGGATGTAGGTCGCCTCGCCCACCCGGATGCGGTCGCCGGGCTTGAGGCCGAGGCGGGTTATCACGCCTTCCTCGGCCAGCGCCCCCCAGGCATCGCCGTCCTTCTTCAAGGCATCGGTCAGCGCAATCTGCGGCTCGAGTTTTACGCCGCCGTAGAGCGGGTAGGCGTTGTCGACGGCCTTGAGTTCGACCAGCAGCCGGTTGGCGTTGCCGCCGGTGGCGAGCGGGCGGGCCATCGCGCGAAGCTCGACGCTTTGGCTGAGCGTGCCAATTGTGCGGAAATGCGCGGTCTGCGCCTCGGTCGCCGGGCGGTGGGTCAGACGGATTTCAACGTCGCCGCCAAGGATTGCCTGGGCGTCGGCCCGGAGCCCGGCGTTGATCGCGGACGACAGCGACCCGATCGCGGCGATCGCAGCGACACCAAGACTGAGGCACGCGAGGAAGACCCGGAAGCCCGAGAGGCCCGCGCGGAACTCGCGGCGCGCAAACCGGAACGGCAACGCCCAGCCCGAGAACAGTCCGGGCGAGGCAGCAGGGGAAGCAGCGGTCGCGGTCATGCGGATTTGGCGACCTGGATGTCGGCGCCCGAGTCTTCGTTGTCTTTCTCGATACGGCCGTCGGCGATATGGATGCGCCGGTCGCAGCGGGCGGCAAGGTCCATGTCGTGGGTAATCAGAATGAGCGTCGTGCCCTCGTTCTTCTGCAGATCGAACAGCAGATCGATAACCGCATCGCCCGTTTCACCGTCGAGATTGCCGGTCGGCTCGTCGGCCAGCAGCAGTCGCGGCCCGCCGGCAAACGCGCGGGCAATGGCGACGCGCTGCTGCTCGCCGCCAGAGAGCTGCCCCGGATAATGGGTGACGCGGTGGTCGAGCCCGACGGCCGCCAGCCCCTCGGCGGCGCGGTCGAAGGCGTCGTCGCGCCCGGCAAGTTCGAGCGGGATCGCAACATTTTCGAGCGCAGTCATGGTCGGGACCAGGTGAAACGCCTGGAAGACGATGCCGACATTGGCGCGGCGGAACTCGGCGAGCGCGTCCTCACTGAGCCCGTCGAGCGTCACGCCGGCCACCTCGACCCGGCCGCTGGTGGGCCGCTCAAGCCCGGCCACCACCCTCCTCAGCGTGGACTTGCCGGCGCCGGACGGTCCGACGATGGCGGCAGTTTCACCGGCTGCCACCTTGAGGTCCATTCCGCGCAGGATTTTGACCTCGCCCGCGCTGCTCCCAAGTGTGAGATGCAGGTCGGAGATGCGAATGATGTCGCCGGCCGCCGTTTCCGGCGCCGAGGCGTGAGTGTTGGCGTGATCGTTCATAGGCTCGTTTCTGCTGGGAGATTGTGGCAAAAGCCGCGACGGCACGGCTGGCGCGCCGCAGA
>JAJFFI010000005.1 GCA_021776755.1 Alphaproteobacteria bacterium
CCGCGAGCGCCTGGGCCGTCGTCGTGCAGGTCTCCAGCACGTAGCGGAGGATCGTGGTGATCCCGAAGCCGGGGGCGACTTCCTGCCGCCCGCCATAGGCGAGCGCCACCGTGAGTCCGGCGCCGTTGATGCCGTCGGACAGCCCCCAGAGGAATTCGACCATGCCAATCACCGGCCCCGCGCCCCGCGCGCCGGTCCATTCGCTTCGGAGCTGCAGGCCTTCGTTCAGGTCAGGCGACAGATCGTAGTTCCGCACAAGCCGCACGTCGTTATCGCGGGCCAGTGCCGCCACCGAGCAGCCGCCGAGATAGGGCGGCGGGCACCAGGTCGCGAGAAACCGCGCCGCCCGGTCCTCGTCAGCGCCCGCATCCGCGGCCAGCCGCGTGAGCGCCCGATGCACCGGCACGAGCTCCGGCATGTGCCGCGCGAGGGCCGCCTCGCATTCGGCCCGGGGCGGCCCGCCGTCGCCGCCCCTGGCCAGAAACCAGGCCTCGTATGCCGGCCAGGAGCGTTCCCAACGGGAGGCCCATTTCGGTCCGGGCGCTGCTTCGGCGACCGCGTCGAAGGTAAGGTTCATAGCGCTCATCTCAGCTGGCGCCTTCAGGGGTCTGCCGGAAAAAGCGCAGCATCTCCGCACTCGCGTCGGGGCCGGCGGCTTCGGTGTGGGTGCCGGCGGGATCGCCGCCCGCCCATGCATGGCCGCCGCCGTGGAGCAGCCAGTATTCGCCGCGGGGGCCCGTGCGCCGGGTCCAGGCGCGGCCGTTCGTTGTGCCTTCGGTGACCCGGCCGAGGCCGATCATGGCCGCAATCGCGGCGCCGTTGCCGGGGTGCACGGTGGTATCCGCATCGCCGTGGAAGACGATGCGCCGGGGCCCGGATCCGGGGTTGCCAGGCGCGCTGGGCGCGGCCTCCGCCGCCGGTCCCTTCTGCATCAGCGCCATAGCATCCGGCACGCTGCTGGCAAGCCCGGCGGGCACGCCCGAGTGAATGCCGGCCGCGGCGAAGAGGTCCGGGTCGGCCGCGATCAGCACCTCGGCCATCGCACCGCCCGCCGACATGCCGGCGACATACACCCGGTTGCGGGGGATGTCGTGCTCCTGGGCAATCGCGCGCACCATGCTCGTGAGGATCGCGCTTTCGCCGGCGCCGGGGGCGTGGTGGTCCGGCTCGAACCAGTTCCAGCAGCGCATCCGGTTGGCATTGCGCGGCTGCTCGGGCCAGAGCACATGCAGGCCAAGCGCACCCGCAAGCGCGTTCATGCGGGTACCGGTGGCAAAGCTCTCGGGCGTCTGCGTGCAGCCATGCAGCATCACCACCAGTCCGCCGCGACCATCCGCCGGCGGAATCGTCGGAACGAAAAGCCGATAGGCGCGGCTGCCCTGGGGCGTGTCGTGCCGGCCGGGCCGGATCCGAGGCTTGTCCGTGGGTTCGGGCTGTGGCTTGCGCCGAAGCTTGTCATAGACCCGGCGTACCTTCGGCAGCAGTCCCGGCCCGGCAGGACCGGTTGCGGGCGAGGCCGCGGCCGTCGTGCCGGGATTTCCGGCCAGGGCCGCCTGGATCATACGGGTCGCTGCCAGCGGATCGCCGCCGCGCACGGTTGCGGTGGCTTGGGTCATGGCGGCACGAAAGTCGTCGTTCATCATGGGTCTGCTTTCTTCGTACGGGGGGAGGGATCAGGCGAGACGGTCGGCGAGGGCGGCTTTCACGTCTTTGGGCGCCTGCAATGTGCCGAGAACCGTGAGGCGGGCAATCGTCGCGCGGGCAAGTTCGGGCGGAATGTCGTCGTCGAGGATGGCCAGTCCGAGCACCTTGATGTCGAGCGTCTCGTTCGCCGACCGGGCCGCTTCGAGATCGGCCCGGGTCCAGCGCCGCACGCCCATTTCGAGCATGTGGCGGACGACGCCCTGTTCGGTCGTGTCGCCGTGCTTGTCGAGCAGCGACCGGATCGCGGTGCGGATCAGGTCGCTGCGATTGGAGAAAAACCCCTCCCGTACCAAGAGATCTATACGTCCGAGATCGACGTGCCCGAGGTTGATCGTGATCTTTTCCGTTTCGGGCACTGACGGGGTCAGCAGGGACTGTGTTTTCGCCATGGCATCCTCATAACATCCATATGGATGGTATATAGATGTATTCTGGCGTTTGGCAACCGTATAACCGCGAATTTTCCCGGAATCTGCACGTCCCCGCCACGCACTCGCCGCGCCGCATCGGCATACCTCCGGGCATGAACAGCGATGCATCATGGCCGTCGCCAGCACGATCTTACCGCCGTTGTACGCGCAACCTTTGCCCTTCACCCATGCACACCCTGCATCGCTGCGTTGCGGGGCAAACGCGGAAGACGGGTTGCCGTGCGCGGTGGGCCGTGAAACTTTGACCCGATGACCGCCCGCCCGACTCCGTCCCCTTCGCCTTCCAGCCCCTCATTCGCTGAATTCGTCGCGCTGATCGCCGCGATGATGGCGCTGACGGCGCTGTCGATCGACATCATGCTGGTGGCGCTGCCGGAGATCGACGCCTCCTATTCGCTGCAGAACACCAACGACCGGCAGTATGTGATCACCGCCTATCTGATCGGCTTTGCGATCGGGCAACCGTTCAGCGGCACGATCTCGGACCGGTTCGGGCGGAAGCCCGTGCTCTACGTCGGGATCGGGCTGTATATCGCGGGCGCGGCCCTTGCGGCCTTCGCGCCGGGGTTCGCGGTTCTGCTTGCCGCGCGGGTGTTGCAGGGGCTGGGGGCGTCCGCGCCCCGGGTGATCGGTATCGCGGTGGTGCGCGATCTCTACGCGGGACGCGGCATGTCGCGGGTGATGTCGTTCGTGATGATGGTGTTCATCATCGTGCCGATCATCGCCCCCATCATCGGCGCCGGCATTCTGCTGCTCGGCGACTGGCACTGGATTTTCGGCGCGTTGCTCGTGACGGGCGTTTTGCTTACCGGCTGGATCTGGTGGCGGCTTCCCGAGACGCTGGCCCCGGAAAACCGCATCCCGCTGCAGGTGGCGACGCTGAAGGCGACCGCCGGGACGCTGTTCACCAACCGCCAGACGCTGGGCTATACCGTCGGCACCGGCTTCATCTTCGGCAACCTGATGGCCTACATCGGGAGCGCCGAGCAGATCTTCGTCGAAACCTACCGAATTGGCGACGCCTTCCCGTTCGTGTTCGGCGCCATCGCAGCAGTGATGATCCCGACCGCCATCTTCAATGCCCGTTTGGTCGAGCGCGCCGGGATGCGCCGGATGTCGCATGCTGCCCTCGTGGTGCAGGCCGTGGTGTGCCTCGGGGTGGCGGCTCTCGGCTTCCCCGGCGACATGTCGATCTACGCCTTCTGCGGCTTCCTCGCGGTGCTCTTCATCTGCTTCGGCCTGATCATGCCGAACTTCAACGCGCTGGCGATGGAGCCGCTCGGCCGGCTCGCGGGGACGGGCTCGTCGTTCGTTGGGTTTTATTCGACCGCGGCGGGCGCGCTCTTTGGCGCCATTATCGGTCAGCTCTATGACGGGTCGGTGCAGCCCATCCTGATCGGCTTCTCGGCCCTGAGTTTTCTGACCCTGATTGCGGTCCTGGTTACCGAACGCGGCCGCCTGTTCGACAACGCGCCGGAGCCGCTGCACAGATCTTGACAGGCCCGGTTCTTGACAGGTCCAGTGCCCCGGCGCAGAACGCGAGCACCCGAATAAACCCGTGCATATCGAGGCTCACATGGCGGACGGCGGCATGAAGGCGGACGGCAACTGGCAGTTCTGGATCGACCGGGGCGGCACGTTTACGGACGTGGTGGCGAAGAAGCCGGACGGGTCGGTGGTGACCCACAAGCTGCTGAGCGAGAACCCGGAGCAGTACAAGGACGCGGCCATC
>JAJFFI010000041.1 GCA_021776755.1 Alphaproteobacteria bacterium
GTCATTCGCTACTGGAACAATGAGATTCTCACGAATACGGACGGTGTGTTGGAAGCAATTCTCGTAGCGCTCAAGGAGCGCTGACCCCTCACCCCAACACTGGCTCGAGCTTACGCCGCGCCACCGGCGCGACGGTCCCTCGCCAGCCCTCAAGGGGAGAGGGGCTTTGAAATCAAGCCCGGGCTCTTACCTTTTGCGAACAAACGGGTTAGGACTGCGCCCGAAACGATCCGTCAGAACTGAGTTATGACCGCAACCACCTCCACCACCGACATCATCACCTTCGGCTGCCGGCTGAATGCCTATGAGTCCGAAGTCATGCGCGGGCATGCGGCGGCGGCGGGGCTTGAGGACGCGGTGATCGTCAACACCTGCGCGGTGACGGCGGAGGCTGAGCGCCAGGCGCGCCAGGCGATCCGGCGGGCGCGGCGCGTGCGACCCGGGGCGCGGGTGATCGTGACCGGGTGCGCGGCGCAGATTGCGCCCGGCGACTGGGCGGCGATGCCCGAGGTCGACCAGGTGATCGGTAACGCCGAGAAGCTGCGGCCGGAGACGTTTGGCGCGGATGCGACCGAGGACGTGCTGGTCAACGATATCATGTCGGTCGAGGAGACGGCGGCGCATCTGGTCACGGGTCTCGCGGATCGCGCGCGGGCCTTCGTGCAGGTGCAGAACGGCTGCGATCATCGCTGCACCTTCTGCATCATCCCCTACGGGCGGGGCAATTCGCGTTCGGTGCCGATGGGGCGGATCACCGAACAGGTGCGCACGCTGGTCGCGAACGGCTACCGCGAGGTGGTGCTGACCGGGGTCGACATCACCAGTTACGGCGCCGACTTGCCCGGCGCGCCCACTTTGGGGCAGATGACGCGGCGATTGCTGGCGGCCGTGCCGGAGCTGCCGCGGCTACGGATATCTTCGATTGACGCGGTCGAGGTGGATGACGACCTCATGCGGCTGATTGCCGACCAGCCGCGGTTGATGCCGCACCTGCATCTCTCGCTCCAGGCCGGCGACGACATGATCCTCAAGCGCATGAAGCGCCGCCACAGCCGGGCGGACGCGGTGGCGTTCTGCAGGGCGGTGCGCGATGTGCGCCCAGACGCGGTGTTCGGCGCTGATCTCATCGCGGGTTTCCCGACCGAGACGGATGCGATGTTCGAGAACACGCTGGCGCTGATCGAGGACTGCGGGCTCACTTGGCTGCATGTATTTCCCTATTCCGAACGCCCTGGCACGCCGGCGGCGAAGATGCCGCAGGTGCGGGGCGATGTGCGGAAGGCCCGGGCGGCGCGGCTGCGGGCGGCGGGCGACGCGGCGGTGGCGCGATTCCTGGCGAGCCAGATCGGGCGGACGGCGGACGTGCTGGTCGAGCAGGATACGACGGGACGGACGGAACAGTTCGCCGTAGTCACGTTGGACCGGGAGGTCGAGGCCGGCACCGTCGTGCGGGCGGCCATCACCGGCACCTCAGGCGACCGATTGACGGCGCGGATCGTCTGCGCCGAATGACGTTAGATGTTGGCCTTGGGTGCGACATGACTCCCTCTCCCTTGATGGGAGAGGGTTGGGGTGAGGGTGGGCGCCTGTCAGGGCGCAAGAAAAACCATCGTTCCGGCGCCATCACCCCCTCCCTGCCCTCCCCCATCAAGGGGGAGGGTTCCGTCTGGATGCATTGCAATGGCTGAAGGCGAAACCAAAACCGGCTGGATGGCGCGGCTGCGGAAGGGGCTGGCGCCGTCGTCGGATAAGGTGAAGACCGGCATCGGCGCGATCTTCACCGGGCGGAAGCTCGATGAAGCCGCACTCCAGGAAGTCGAGGACGTGCTGATCACGGCCGACATGGGGCCGGCCACCGCAATGGCGCTGACCGAAGGGTTGCGCAAGACGCGCTTCGGGCAGGACGTGTCTCCGGAGGACGTGCGGAGCGTACTGGCTGACGAGATCGCGAGCCTGCTGCTGCCGGTGGCGGTGCCGTTCGAGGTTGATGCGGCGCTGAAGCCCCACGTCGTGCTGGTCGTCGGCGTGAACGGTGCCGGCAAAACCACGACCATCGGCAAGCTCGGCAAGCAGCTGAAAGAGTCCGGCAAGACCCTGATGCTGGCGGCGGGCGATACCTTCCGGGCGGCAGCCGTGGAGCAGCTGAAAATCTGGGGCGAGCGGATCGGCGCCGAGGTGGTGGCGCGGGAAACCGGGGCGGATGCCGCCGGGCTGGCCTTCGATGCGATGGCGAAAGCCAGGACCGACGGCGCCGACGTGCTGCTGATCGACACCGCCGGGCGGCTCCACAACCGCGCCGACCTGATGAGCGAGCTCGAGAAGATTATCCGGGTGATCCGCAAGCAGGACCCGGCCGCACCTCATTCGGTGCTGCTCGTGCTGGACGCGACCACCGGGCAGAACGCGGTGGCCCAGGTACAGACCTTCCGCGACATGGCGGCCGTGACCGGGCTCGTGGTGACAAAGCTCGACGGCTCGGCGCGGGGCGGCGTGATCGTGTCGCTTGCGGAAAAATTCGGGCTGCCGGTGCATGCGGTCGGCGTCGGCGAAAGC
>JAJFFI010000401.1 GCA_021776755.1 Alphaproteobacteria bacterium
GAACTGAAACGCCTGGTCGACCGGGATGGCGGCGACTGGATCTATGCTTATGAGACAGCACTCAGGAAGCTCGACCGGACCGCCGAACTCCGCGCCTTCTGGACGCAGCAGCTGGCGCGCCCCAGTGTGGATGACGAAACCCGGCGCGCCATCGGGTACCGCATGCTGGAGGCGGACGACAAGACCGCGGCGGCGCAGGTCTTCAAGACGCTCGCCGAGGGCAAACCCGCGACCGGTCCCGATCTCGCGCAGTTGATCGATATCTGGGGGCCGAACGCGACATCCGAACAGATCGCCTGGATCGAGGCCCGTGCGCTGGCCGAGTCCGGGGCCGCGCGCGCCAAGTGGTTCGAGCATCTGATCAGCGTTGGCGCGGTGCGCCGCGTTATCGCGCTCGCCGAGAAAGATCCGGCGCAGCTGCGCGACGGCCCCGTCGTGGCGGTCTATCTGGATGCATTGCGGCGGACGAAGCAGCAAGGGCGGATAGGCAAGCTTGTAGGCCGCCAGATCGCCAAGGCCCGCGATGCGGCGACGCTCCGCCCGCTGGCCCGCGCCGCGTTCGATGAAAGCAATTACGGAGCCGCCGCGCGCGCCTACCGCGGCATCCTCAAGACCCAGCCGGGCGATCAGGAAGCGCTCCGCAGGCTCGGTCACATGGCCTATTACCGCGACAAGTGCGGCGAGGCGAAGCCGTTGCTGGCACGCTATTTCCAGGCCGGCGGCACCGACTCCGAGAGCTACTACTACATGGGCGAGTGTCTCACCCGTGGGCAGAACTGGCGGGCCGCGACCCCGTACTACGAGCGCGCACTCGCGGCCTCGATCGGCGGCGGGTTCCAGAAACGCCTGATCCGCGCCAATGTGCTCTATCGTCTGGGCCGGTTCGAGGAGAGCGTCTCGGCGTTCGAGCGTCTGCTGAAAGCGCAGCCCCGCAACCGCTATCTGCGGGAGGACTATATCCCGGTGCTCTCGGCGCTCGGCCGCTATGAACGCGCGCGCCATCTCAGCCGCTGACCGGCCTGCGACGGCACGCCGGTTTGATGGTTTCCAACCGCTTTCGGTATACTGTCCAGCCATGAGACCCGCGCTGAAATCCGGCGCGGGCGGGCCGCATCGCCCGCGGGAACCCCGCTGGCAAATCGGACGAAACAGGACGCAATCGGTGCGCGAGTGGAAACAACTCCCGAGAGTTGATGCCGGTGCGATCCGCGACCGGGTGAAATCGCTGTGGCGCGCCCGCGAGGCGCCGAAGGAAAGCGGCCCGGTGCTGGTGCTGGGTCTGCGCCAGGCGGCGATGATCGAGCTCGCGGTGTTTCTCGGCGGCCTGCTGATCCTCGACCTGATCGCGTTTTCCGGCGACCGTTTCTGGTTCGTCGCACCGCACCCGTTCTGGGCCGTGGTCGTGCTCATCGCCATGCAGTACGGCACCAACGAAGGACTGGTCGCCGCGGTTGCCTGCGCGGGGGCGCTGCTGCTCGGCAACATCCCGGACCAGTCGATCGACCAGGACACCTACGAATTCATCTACGAAGTCGCGTTCCGGCCCGCGCTGTGGCTTGGTTGCGCCGTGCTGCTGGGCGAGCTCCGCATGCGCCATCTGAACACCGAGCGCAAACTGCGGAAGGATCTCGCGGGCAGCCGCGAGCGCGAAGAGACCATCGCGGACGCCTATGCCTCGCTCAAGCGCGTGCAGGAAAAGCTCGAGGTGCGGGTCGCTTCCGAGCTCCGCACCGTGGTCTCGACCTACAAGGCCGCGACCGAGTTGCAGAACCAGACGCCGGGCGGCGTGTTGCTGGGCGCGATCGACCTGGTCGAGGCGGTGCTGAACCCTTCGAAATTCTCGCTGTTCACGATCAACAACGGCATCCTCGAAGCCTCCTTGCAGAACGGCTGGGAGGCGGGCGACCGCTATCTCACCGCGATCAAGTCCGAGCACCGGTTGTTCCAGGCCGTCGTCGGCGAACAGCGTTTCCTTTCGGCCGGCGTGCCGGAAGACGACAAGATCCTCGCGGGCCAGGCGCTGCTCGCGGGGCCGCTGTTCATCGGCGGCTCGGGCGAAGTGGTGGGCATGATGAAGATCGAGGACATGGGCTTCGGCGACCTCAACTTCACCGCGGTCGAGAACTTCAAGGTGATCTGCGAGCTGATGAGCACGGCGCTCGGCAACGCGCGCCAGGCCGACCGAATGCAGCGCCAGCCGGCGCTCGCCACCGACTCGACGCTGCATTCGGAAACGTTCTTTGCGCGGCAGACCGCGTTCCTGTCGGCACTTGCCCGCCGGGTCGGGTTTCCGGTGACCGTGCTGCTGCTGCGGGTCGAGAACCCCGAGGACCTGACGCCGGAGCAGATCCAGGACATGCCGGGCGTGCTGCGCGACGTTACCTCGCACGCGCTGCGGACCACCGACATGGCTTTCGAATACCGGCGCTCGGAATGGGAATACGCGATCGTGCTGCCGAACACGCCGCGCGAAAACGCCCGGGCCGTGGCGGCCAAGCTGCGCGCCGCCGTCAACCGGAAGCTCGGGCTTCGCAAGCGCGGGCTCAAGCTGTCGATCGGCGCCGAGGCGATCGTGCGCTACGAGGACGACAGCCAGGTGCACACCGGCATCGCGTCCATCGGCGAGTATCTCCGCCAGTCCGACTATCTGGTGGCGCTGGCCCGGCGGTCGGGCTTCGATCTTTCGCTGATGCGGGTGCACCTGCGGGTCGTGGGCCCGCTGTCGCCCGAGCTTCGCGCCGCAGCACCCGACGCGCTGACCAGCGCGCTTCGCGACGTGATGAACCCGACCGATCTCGCCTTCTCGCTGCAGCGCTCGAACCTCTCGCTCGCGGTTTTGATGCCGGGCATCCCGCTCGATCTCGCGCGGACCCAGACGGATGCGCTGCTGCGGAAGTTCACCCGCAAGCTCGGGGTGCGCACGACGTCGATCCAGTTCACCGTGACGACCGAGGCGCTGGTCACCGAGAAGGACCGGGTGGCGCGGCAAACCGGCCGGCCAAAAGCGCTGCCGCCCGCCCAGCCGCCCGCGAACAAGCCCGGGCCCGCCGGCAATCCGCTCTCGCGCGCCGCGGGCGCCCCCGCAAAGCCGCGGGGCTGAGATGGCCGGCACCGTTACCATTCCGCGCACCGCCGACCACGAAGACCGGCTCCCCATGCCGGCGCTCGAATTCCTGCTGGTTTCGCTGTTCGCCGCGGCCGTCGAATGCGCGCTGGCCTATGCGATGTCCAAGGCACCCCAGGCAGCGTTCTGGGTCGTGCTCGGCCATCTGGCGCTTTCGATCCTCTATGGCCTCTGGGTGCTGACGGTGTACCGCCGCGACCGGGAATGGGGCTTGCCGGCGCTGGTCGCCCTCACGCTGCCGGTCTTCGGACTGCTTGCGCCCGCAGCCGCCATTGTCGTGTGGCCACTCCACAAATGGTACGCGCGCCAGGCAATCCCGTTTGAGGAATGGTATGCGTCGCTGTTTCCGGAAATCCGCTCCTCGCTCGCGGTCGACCAGTATCAGGCGATCGTCCGGGGCGAGCGGGGCGGCGATGGCGCGGTGGCGCCGTTCATCGACGTGCTGCGCCGCGGCACCACCGACAAGAAAATCGCGGTTATCGCCCTGCTCTCGAAAAACTTCCGCCCGGAATTCGCGCCCGTCCTGCGGATGGCGCTTTCCGACGACGCGGCCGCGATCCGCGTTCAGGCGGCCACCGCGGTCGCCAAGATCGAAGACCGTTTCGTCAAGCGCGCCCAGACGCTCGAAGCCGAGCTCGAACGCAGCCCGGACGACCTCAAGGTGAAACGCCAACTGGCTGAGCTCTACGACAGCTATGCCTTCACCGGCATCATGGATGCGGGCCGCGAGCGGACGAACCGCCAAAAGGCGCTCGATCTCTGGATCGAGGTGTTCGAGGCCGATCCCGGGAACGCCGAGGCCTGGATCGCGGTCGGCCGTCTCCTGATGCGGCTCCGCCAGCACAAGGTGGCCGCGCGCTGGTTCTCGGATGCGATCCGGACCGGGAATGCCTCGGCCCAGGTGGCGGCGTGGTACATGGAAGCGCTGTTTGAACTGGGCCGCTCTGAAGAACTGCGCGACGTTGCGCGCGCGTATCTGCGCCAGATCGAGCGCGCCCGCACGGAGCTGGAGACGCCGGACCTGGACGTCCCGCACAACGTGCTGGAAGCGGCGCGCTACTGGGCGGGAGAAACCCCGTCGCGGCGCGAGGACCGGCCCGCGGAGATCACCCGTCCCGGCAGTGCGGCGGCCGCGACAGGCCGGCGGCAGGCCGCGGGATGAGCGCCGCCCCCGCGGACAGCGCGTCCCGGGTGCGCTCGCTCCCCGAGGCGCCGGAGGCGCCCGAAGCCGACGTCTGCATCGTGCTCGAAGGCACCTATCCCTATGTCAGCGGCGGCGTGTCGAGCTGGGTCCACGAGCTGATCCTGGCGCAGCCCCATCTGACGTTTCACCTGGCCACGCTGCTCCCCGTTGTGGGGCCCATCGAGTGCAAATACGATATTCCGGACAACGTGACCGGGCTGTCGCATATCTATCTGCAGCAGCTTCCCGACGGGGCCGCGCGGATCCCGCGGATGGCGGCGCTGTTCGACGATCTCCGCGCGCCGGTGCTGTCGATGGAGCGCGATGGCGGCGCCCGCGAACTCGAGACCGTGATCCGGGCGCTGGCCCCGCATCACGGCCAGATCGGCGCCGAGGTCCTGCTGAACTCGCATCCCGCCTGGGACATGCTGATCGAGCTTTATGAAGCGAGCCAGCAGGGCAACGCCTTCATCGATTACTACTGGACCATGCGGGTTTTGCTCGAAGCGTTCTATTCCGCGCTGCTCGCGCCGCTGCCGAAAGCGGCCGTCTATCACAGCACGTCGACCGGTTATGCCGGGCTCTATGCCGCGCGCGCCGCGCTCGAAACCGGGCGGCCGGCCATCGTCACCGAACACGGCATCTACACCAACGAGCGGCGCATCGAGATCGCGATGGCCGAATGGATCTTCGAGCAATCGAGCGGCACGCTCTCCATCGAGGCGCTGGGCCGCAATCTCAAGGACCTCTGGACCGACACCTTCATCGGCTACTCGCGCTGCTGCTACGAGGCCTGCTCGCACATCCTCACGATCTATGGCGGCAACCAGCAGTTCCAGCTCGAGGACGGCGCCGATCCTGCCAAGATGCAGGTGATCTCCAACGGCATCGATGTCGCGCGCTATGGCGCGATCGAGCGCGATGCAGGCGACCGCCCGCCGACGGTCGCGCTGATCGGGCGCGTCGTGCCGATCAAGGACATCAAGACCTACATCCGCGCAGCCGGTGTGCTGCAACGCCATGTCCCGCACGTGAAGGTCCTGGTGATGGGGCCGACCGACGAGGACCCGATCTATTTCGGCGAGTGCCGCGATCTTGTGCGCCAGATGGGGCTTGAGGCGACGGTCGAGTTCACCGGGCGGGTAAATCTCGACGACTATCTCGGCAAGGTCGACGTCATGGTGCTGACCTCGATCAGCGAGGGCCAGCCGCTGACGATCCTCGAGACCGGTGCCGCCGGCATTCCGACCGTTGCGACCGACGTCGGCGCCTGCAGCGAAATCCTGTATGGCCGGCCCGACGAGGAGCCCAAGCTCGGGGCGGGTGGCGCGATCACGCCGCTGTCGAACCCGGAAGCCACCGCCGAGGCGCTTCGCAAGCTGCTGACCGATCCCGATCACCTCGAGTCCTGCCGCCGGGTGATCCGGGCCCGGGTCGAGCGCTATTACGACAAGCACGATCTCGCCCGCGCCTACCGCGACATCTATGAAGAATGCATGGCGGCGCCCGCGCGTCCCGGCATCGACATCACACACCACGAAACGCCGGAGGGCGGCGGCCGGAACTTTCTCGATATGCCGATGGCCTGGCTCGACGGGATCGGTCAGCGCGTCCGCGGATTGGCGGGCAAGGCGCCGCCGTCGAGAGACGAGGCGGCCTGACGATGGCGGGGATCGGCTTTGCGCTCCGGCGGCTCACGCAACGGGACGACCTCCTCGGCCTGATCCAGGCCTATGCGCATTCGGCCCTTGCCTCGACCGGCCCGTGGCTGTTCACGATCCTCTGTCTTGCCGGAATCAATTTCTTTGCGGGCCTCGATCTCGCGCCGGCCGATCTCGCGACCTTCCGCCTCATCATCATGTACAACTTCG
>JAJFFI010000402.1 GCA_021776755.1 Alphaproteobacteria bacterium
ATGGCCACGGCGGCGGGGCTGGTCTTGCCGATCACGGTCGGGTCGACGTGGATATGGATCAGTTTCTGGTCGGCGCGCAGCAGGCTGTAATCGGCGGTGGTGATGGCGTCGAGGCGGTTGCCGGCGACGATCACCAGATCGCATTCAGCCCAGGCGTCGCGCTGGAAGGGGGCGCGGCCGTCAATCTGGAAATCGACGTGCTCGCGCGCTACGTTGCCCGCCTGATGGACAGCGGAACGCCCCGACCGTGACCAATACCGCAAACAACAGCCCTGAAGATGCGGACGCCGCGCCGCGGAACCCGAATGATCTCGAGGTCCTGTCCTCGATCGAGGAAATCATCGAGGACGCGCGCAACGGGCGCATGTTCATCCTGGTCGACGACGAGGACCGGGAGAACGAGGGCGATCTGATCATCCCGGGCCAGATGGCGACGCCGGACGCGATCAACTTCATGGCGACCCACGGGCGCGGGCTGATCTGCCTTGCGCTGGCGGCCTCGCGGATCGAGGAACTGGGCCTGCCGCTGATGGCGGCGCGCAACCAGTCACGCCACGAGACCGCGTTCACCGTGTCGATCGAGGCGCGCGAAGGCGTGACGACCGGTATTTCGGCGCCAGACCGGGCGCGCACAATCGCGGCCGCCATCGATCCCGACAAGGCCGCCAAGGACATTGTCAGTCCGGGCCATGTGTTTCCGCTGATGGCGCGGGAGGGTGGCGTGCTGGTGCGGGCGGGCCACACCGAGGCGGCGGTCGATATCGCGCGGCTTGCGGGGCTCAACCCGTCGGGTGTGATCTGCGAGATCATGGCCGAGGATGGCACCATGGCGCGCCTGCCGGACCTCGTGAAATTCGCGCAGTACCACGGTATCAAGATTGCCTCGATCGCCGACCTGATCGCCTATCGCCTGCGGTACGACCACGTCGTCGAGCGCAAGGCGGAGGTCGCGTTCTCGAGCCGCTTTGGCGGCGACTGGCGCGCGATTGTTTTCTACAATACGGTCGCCTATGCCGAGCATCTGGCGCTGATCAAGGGCGACATCGATAACGGCGAGCCGGTGATGGTGCGGATGCATGCGCTGTCCGTGTTCTCGGATCTGCTGGGGGCCGCGGGCGGGGGCAAGGTCAACGACCTCAACGCGGCGATGGCGATGATCGGCGAGGAAGGCCGGGGCGTCGTTGTGCTGCTGCGCGAGCCCTGGATCAACATGCCCAAGGACGAGACGCCCGAGCCCGCGGTGGACGGCGCCCCGCCCATCAACATCGAGCTCCGCGATTACGGCGTCGGCGCGCAGATCCTGCTGAATCTCGGCGTGCGCGACATGATCCTGCTGTCGAACAGCCAGCGGAACATTGTCGGTATCGAAGGCTACGGGCTTAGCGTTGCGGGTCAAAAGCCGATCGCCAGGAACGGGGACACGACATGAGCGCCGAGGGACAAACGCCCCACATCATGATCGTCGAGGCGCGGTTTTACGAGGACATCGCCGACGAGCTCGCCAACGGCGCGATTGCCGCCCTGGAAGCCGCGGGGGCTACCTGGCAGCGGTTCGCGGTGCCGGGCGCGTTCGAGATCCCGGCCGCCATCCGCTATGCCGTACGGGCACAGGATTTCGGCCGCGCGCCCGCCGCCGAGGGCGACCGGCGGCGCTTCGATGGCTATGTGGCACTCGGCTGCGTGATCCGGGGCGAGACATCGCACTACGACTATGTCTGCGGCGAGAGTGCGCGCGGGCTGCAGTCGCTGGCCCTCGACTACACGCTCGCAATCGGCTACGGCATCCTGACGGTCGAGAACAGCGACCAGGCTTGGGCGCGGGCGAAGGTCGACCAGAAGAACAAGGGCAAGGACGCGGCCGATGCCTGCCTTGCCATGATCGCGGTGAAGCATAAATTGAACCTGTTCCCGCGCTGACCCCCTCGAAGACCCCGAAAGCAGACCCGCAAATGAGCTCCGCCGTTCCGACCGCTGACGAGGACCAGACTGCTGCGCCGGAAACGACGCCGCTCGGCCCGCGCGCGGCCGCCCGCCAGGCGGCCGTGCAGGCGGTTTTCCAGCGGATCGTGACCGAGATACCGGTCTCCGACATTCTCGCCGAGTTCATCGATCACCGGCTCGGCCTCGACAGTGAGACGGACGCACCGCTTGAGATCGACCGCGAGCTGTTCGTGACGCTGGTCCGGGGGACGGACGCCGAGCACGCGCAACTCGACGGCATGATCGAGTCCGTGGTCGCCGAGGGATGGAGCATGAACCGGCTCGACCGGGTTCTGCATGCGATCCTGCGGTGCGGGGCCTATGAGTTGCTGGCGATGCCGGATGTGCCGGCGCGGGTCACGATCAACGAATACGTCGAGGTCGCCCGCGACTTCTTTGACGGCAAGGAGCCGGGCTTCGTGAACGGCGCGCTCGACCGCATGGCGCGCGCCATCCGGCCGGACGAAGTTCGCCCTGACGAGGCACAACCGCAGATGCCGCCGGCGCCCCTCGATCCGCCAAACCCCGATGACGGCGCCGCCTGAGACGGACGAGTTTTCCCTGATCGCCCGGCATTTCGCGCCGCTGGCGTCAGACGCCGGCGCGCTGGGACTGACCGACGACGCCGCCGTCATCGATATTCCCGAAGGACATCAACTGGTCGCCACCAAGGATGCGATGGTGGAGGGCGTGCACTACCTGCCCGACACAGCACCCGGCGACATCGCGCGGAAGCTGCTGCGGGTGAACCTGTCGGATCTCGCCGCGATGGGCGCGGCACCCGTGGGTGTGCTGCTGGCCTGCGCGTTTCCGAAAGCAACCCGGGACGAATGGATCGCGGAATTCGCGGCGGGCCTCGGCGCGGACTTGAGCGAATTCAACACCGGGCTCCTGGGCGGTGACACGGTATCGACCGGAGGGCTGGCGGTTTTCTCGCTGACGGCGCTCGGCACCGTGCCGAAGGGCGAGGCGCTGACCCGGGGTGGCGCGCATCCTGGCGACCTCGTCTATGTGTCGGGGACGCTGGGCGACGCCGCGGCCGGGCTTGGAGTGCTGACAAAGGACCTCGCCGGGATCGAGGGCGCCGATGCGCTTGCCGCCCGCCATCGCCACCCGATACCGCGGCTCGCGCTCGGCCAGGCGCTCCGGGGTATCGCCGGTGCCGCGATCGACGTGTCGGATGGCCTGATGGCGGACGCCGGCCACATTGCCGACGTGTCGGGCGTGGCGATTGAAATCATGGCGCACAAGGTCCCGGTCTCGGAGCCGCTGGCAGCCCTGATCGCCGACGACCAGGCGCTGATCGCTTTGGCGCTTGCCGGGGGCGACGACTACGAACTGCTGTTCACGGCCCCTGCCGGCCGCGCCGAAGCGGTTGCAGCCGCGACGAAGGCGGCCGGCATCGCGGTCTCCGAAATCGGAACGGTCCTGGCCGGGAAGGGCATTACCGCCAGAGACCGTGACGGGGCGCCGGTCGAAATAGCTTCGCCCGGCTGGCGGCATTTTTGAGCGATCAAGGAATGCTGCGCCACGTCGTGAAATTCCTGCTCTGGCCGACGGCGATTCTCGCTGCGGGTGCCGTGATTGGCACAGGTGTCAGCCTGATCGCAGAAGAATTTAAGACGGTCTATTTCGTCTTCGGCGTTGTCGTTGCCGTGATCGCCTGGTTCTGGTGGACGCGGAAACACAATCCCATGTGGTTCTGGCCCTTCGACGAGTAGGGGCCGCGGCGCAGCGCTTCTCCCGCCCCCTTAACCGCTCCTTCACCACGCGCGCCTAGTATTCAAGGCTCGCAACTGTGTGTGGTGTCGGCGTGAAGAAGATCATCATCGGTGTGGTGGCGCTTGCGGTGCTGGCTGGCGGCGGGTTCGCCGGCTGGGAGTTTTTCCTGCGCGACTTCCTGGCCAGCGAAGAAAAAGTCGAGAAAGTCGAGCTGCCGCCCAAGCCGTTCTTCGTCACCATCGGTTCCTTCGACGTGCCGGTTATCGAAGGGCACCAGGTCACCCGGATGGTTAAAGTGCGAATCGCGGTCGAGATTGCCGAGGGGCAGTCGATGTTCGCGCTCCGCGGCTATGGCCCGCCGCTCCGCGATGCCTATCTCGCCGAGCTCGTCAACATGGTGATGTGGCACAAGATCGAGGGCGGCCATGCGCTGCATCTGCCCAGTGTCAAAAAGCGGCTTATGACGGCCACGGAAGAGATTGTCGGCAAGGGTGTCGTCGCCCAGGTGCTGGTGGACATGATCCTCGAGCACGGCTGACAGTCCGCTGTCGACCGCCTGAAACCGGGCATTCATTCCCCCATTTTGTTGCATTGCACTCTGAACTTTGGCATGGTCCGCGCGACTTTTGACGGGTCGTGGACAGGGGCCGCCGGCGGAGAGCGGGCGGGGTGTGGCCACGGCCGTTTTCCTATGTCGATAACCTGTCGCCGCCTGTCGAAATTGGCGTTTCGCGGCCGATGCGCGGCCCGCTTTAATGGCAGCAGGACGGCTCAGAGTGGAGAGGGACTGAATTATGCAAGGTTTGTATTGGGGTGTGATCGGCTGCGGCCTGCTGGCAGTGCTGTACGGCATCTTCGC
>JAJFFI010000403.1 GCA_021776755.1 Alphaproteobacteria bacterium
AATGTGTTCGAAGGGCCAGAGCAGTGGCGCGCGATCGATGTGTCGGGAGGCAAGACCTATAGCTGGAACAACGACAGCACCTACATCCAGAACCCGCCCTTCTTCGAGGGCATGAAGGCCGATCCCGAGGACACACCCGACATCAAGGACGCGAAGGTGCTGGTGCTGTTCGGCGACTCGGTCACCACCGATCACATCTCGCCGGCGGGCTCGATCAAGAAGGACAGCCCCGCGGGCCGCTACCTGATCGAGCACGGGGTCAAGCCGGTCGAGTTCAACTCCTACGGCGCGCGGCGCGGCAACCACGAAGTCATGATGCGGGGCACGTTCGCCAACATCCGCATCCGCAATGAAATGCTCGACGACGTCGAGGGCGGCTTCACGCTCTACAAGGGCGAGCAGATGTCGATCTACGATGCCGCCATGAAGCACATCGACGACGGCACCCAGCTGGTCGTCGTCGCGGGCAAGGAATACGGCACCGGCTCGTCCCGCGACTGGGCGGCCAAGGGCACGCGGCTTCTCGGCGTGCGCGCCGTGATCGCCGAAAGCTACGAGCGCATCCATCGCTCCAACCTGATCGGCATGGGCGTGCTGCCGGTGCAGTTCAAGGACGGCGACGACCGCAACAGCCTCGGCCTCAAGGGCGACGAGACCTTTGACATCTCCGGCATCGCCGGCGGCCTCAAGCCGGGTCAGGAGCTCGATTGCACGGTCACCATGGAGAACGGCGACAAGAAACAGGTCAAGCTGCTGTCCCGCATCGATACCGGTGACGAGATCGCCTACTTCCGCAACGGCGGCATCCTCCACTACGTGCTCCGCGACCTGATGGGGAAAGCTGAGTAGTTTCCAAAGCCGTCGAGGCAAGTCCAGCCGCAGCCAGGCCGGAGTACCGCAGATCGAGAACAGGGAGGACACCATGCGAGCGTCTCGGTCTAACCCGGCTGGATTCGTGCTTGCGATAGCGGCCTTGTCCATTGTGGCGGGATTGTCCGGAGGTTGTGCGTCCCGAACCTGGAACGAGGGTCGGACCCAGCAGCCGGAAAGCGTCCAGTACACCTTTGCCAACCGTCTGCCGCGCGCCAACGCCCAGGACACCTTCGTCGTCCTCGCATTTTCTGGTGGCGGTACGCGGTCGGCCGCCTTCTCCTACGGTGTGCTGGAGACCTTGCGCGATACACCGGTCACGATTGGCGGCGTCGAGACGGACCTGCTGAAAGAAGTTGACGTGATCACGTCGGTCTCCGGCGGAAGCTTCACGGCAGCCTACTACGGGCTCTTCGGCGATCGGATTTTCCGCGATTTCGAGAGCCGCTTTCTGAAGCGGGACGTGCAGGGCGAGTTGATCGCGACACTGCTCAATCCCTACAACGCGCTGAATGTTCTTGGGTCGGGTTACAACAGGGCTGACCTGGCGGCGCAGTGGTTCGACCAAAACCTTTTCGACGGCAAGACTTACCGCGACATGGGGCGCGGCGAGCTTCCCTTCGTGATTATAAACGCCAGCGATCTCAACACCGGGTCGACCTTCTCATTCATCCAGCAGCAGTTCGATTTTTTGTGCTCGGACCTGACAAATTATCCGGTCGGCAGCGCCGTCATGGCGTCTTCCGCCCTGCCGGTCGTGTTCGGGCCGATCTCAATACGGAATTTCGATACGGACTGCGCGCAGCGCCGCAGTTCCTGGGTGCACGATGTGCTCCGGACGCCCGACATCCTCAGCCGAAACTACCAGGTCGCAAAGGCCCTCGAGCGGTATTTCGATCCGAAAAGGATGCCCGTGATTAGGCTGGTGGATGGCGGTGTCACCGACAATCTCGGCGTCCGCGGCTCGATCATGAGTCCGATTGCGCACTACGGGAACGTCATGGAAATGAAGGGTGCGTTTACGACAGAGGCGCTGTCCCGCGTCACCAGAGTGCTTGTCGTTGTCGCCAATGCCCAAGTCTATCCCGAGTATGGCTGGTCGCAGTCGGGAACCGAGCCCGGCATCGTGCCGGAACTCTTGGCCTCATTCGATGCTGCCCTGAATATCATGAACACGGAAACCATTTCGCTTGCGAAGGAAGCGTTCTTGCGATGGGCGGAGCATACCAATGCGACCCGCGACAATGGCAAGCCGCCGGTCGAAGTGACCTTCGTGGTGCTGACGTTTGACGGCATCCGGGACGTTGCCGAGCGGCGCTACTTCAATGCTATTCCGACGGTGTCGTCCCTGTCGGGCGAGCAAGTCGACCGGGTTCGGGGACTCGCCAGGAGATTGCTGACGGAATCGCCTGAGTTCAAAACCTTCAAGAAATCCCTCAAATGAGCGCAATAGACCGCGTGCGCCGCATGAGCGGCAATGCGTTGACGCGTGCGTACGGAACACCACATTCTCCTGCTAGCCGGAAATTTTCGGCCTGAGCAATTGGATTTTGACTATGCCTGACGACCAGATCCCGAACGAAATCCCCGATCACGGCTACGGCCGCCGCGACGCCCCAAAAGGCCTGAACGACGTCGACGCCGCTATCGTGACGCGCCGCTCGGTCCGCGCGTTCCTG